>JBGTDB010000057.1:0-11760 GCA_041748515.1 Phycisphaerae bacterium | reverse complement strand
CTCGGCGTAGCGAACGCGGAATTCGCAGGTGAGACATTCCTGAAGTCGGTCGGATTCGTTCAACGAACCAACCCGCTTCGTTCTGCTGGGTTCAAAGTTCACGGAGCAGGCCCTCGACTTCTTGGAGGAGTTCAGGCACGTCCCTTGTCACGGCTTCCCACACGCGCTTCGAATCGACGAGATCGTATCCGTGGGCCAGAACATTTCGGAAGGCAATGATCTGATTCGTGTTCGAAATTCGGGCGGCGGTGTCGGGTGCTTCCCGTTTGAGGCGATTCACAGCCTCCCCAATGATCTCGAAGTTTCGCTCGATCGCCTGCCGAAACACTCGGTCTGAATCGAAGTCATCCTGGCGCCTTCCGGAGCCGATGTCCCGGATGAACGCGGCCGCGTCGCGGATATACTCAAGATGTTTCGCGTTCCTGCCTTGCATACAAGACTCTTCGCGTGCGATTCACGTCGAGGACAAAGTACGGATTTCGCAGGGCGCCAACCATCACCAAATCCACGTTGCGCCCGAAGAGGCTCTGAAGCGCTTCTTGCAGTTCGAAATATCGAGACATCCACGGGCCAAGATCGGCATTGGGGCTGAATTCAACGAGGAAGTCGATATCGCTTTGCCCTGGGTCGAATGAATCAGTTGCAGCCGAGCCGAACACCTCAAGGCGGACAACATCGAATCGGCGGCAAAGCTCCGCCAGTTCGGATTGCTTTTCAATCAACGGCAAGTGCATGTTGATTCCTTAACCCACAGTCCGATGCCATGTGTGCGGCATTGCAAACTCGACCGCCGTCTTCATTCGAGTGCCTGCCCGCGATCTTACTTGATGGTCACGCCAGGAAGTCATCCATCCCATTTTCGATTTCTTGAAGCCGCTCCCGCAAGTCCGGCGGCAGAACTTGGCGAACCTTGTCATCGATCAAGCCGACTCCCAACATATCGGCGATGTGAACGCGGTCGATGTCGCGAATGGACGTGAGTTTCATGCGGACAAGCGCGGGCAATCCGAGCACCCAGAATCCCCGTCCGGGTTCCAGGACTGCCTCGTTCACGTCGGGTGCCGGATGGGCATACGACGGCAGGACTTTTCGCCCGGCCCAGACCAGGTGTACGCCTGATCTACGGCTCGGCTCTTCCGGGTCCGTGAACAGTATCAAGCGGCGAAGATCATGCCGTTCAAATCCGAGTCCGGCGAATACGGCCGAAACTCGCTTCAAGTCGCCGTCATCGATTAAGTGTTCCACATCGACAGTCGAACGCGTTGCGGATTGATCGATCGACGCCACCCAAACGGCCACGGCGTTTCCGCCGATCGCGGCATATTGAATCCGGGCGGCGTTCAAAGCCTCGGTTACACGCTTGAGGCGTCTTTCAACGCGATCCACGGCCATCACATATTCTTTGAAAGGTGAGACGACCATTTCGACTCTGTGTTCTCCGGGCAAAACCGCCCGATGGCGTACGACCGGAATACGGACCCCGCATTCACTTGACGCACGGCCCGATTGGGTTCAAGATACACTACAGGTATCTAGCCAGGCAAGAAAGGTACCCGCCTGATGCGACCGCGCCAGTCAAGTCTCCAGCCGAGGACCCAACAGCCCATTCTTGATGCGCTCACGTTTGACGACGTTCTCCTGGTGCCGCGGCGGTCGGCGGTGTTGCCGGATGAATTGGACGTCAGCACCCAGTTTACGCGGAAGATCCGGCTGAATATTCCCATCGTCTCGGCGGCGATGGACACAGTGACCGAGTCGCGCCTGGCCATCGCCCTGGCCCAGGAGGGCGGCATCGGCATCATCCACAAGAACCTGTCGGTCGAGGCCCAGTGCCGCGAGGTCCACAAGGTCAAGCGCTCCGAGAGCGGCGTCATCCTCGATCCTACGACCCTTGGGCCGGATGAGCCTGTTGCCACTGCTAAAGAGGTCATGTCGCTCCAGAACATCTCCGGCGTGCCGATTGTCGAAAACGGTCATCGGCTCGTGGGGATCATCACCAGCCGGGACATGAAATTTCTCGAACGCGAGAATCTGAAAATACGCGACGTGATGACCGCGAAGAATCTGGTGACCGGCCCGCCACAGACCACGCTCGAGGAGGCCTCGGAGATTCTCAATCGGGCCAAGGTGGAGAAGCTGCTTCTGGTCGATAGGGAAGGACGGCTGGCCGGGCTGATTACTATGCGCGATATCGAGCGCAGCCGTCGTTTTCCTGGAAGCTGCAAGGACGCGCGCGGGAGGCTTCGGGTCGGGGCGGCCGTCGGCGTACATGAATACGACCGGGTCGAAGCCCTTATTGCCGCCGACGTGGACGTGGTGGCCGTGGATACGGCCCATGGCCATAGCGAAAATGTGATTCGAACGGTCAAGGAAATCCGAAACCGCTATGATATTGAAGTCGTGGCCGGCAATATCGCCACGGCCGAGGCAGCCAGGGACCTCATCGAGGCCGGGGCGGATGCCTTAAAGGTCGGAATCGGTCCGGGCAGCATCTGCACCACGCGGGTGGTGTCCGGCGTGGGCGTGCCGCAACTGACCGCGGTCATGAACGTTGCCGAGGTGGCCGCACCCGAAGGCGTGCCGATCATCGCGGACGGCGGGATTCGGCAATCGGGAGACATTGTCAAAGCCATGGCGGCGGGGGCCAATTCGGTCATGCTCGGGTCGCTGTTTGCCGGACTGGAAGAATCGCCGGGCGAGACAGTCACCTGGCGCGGCCGACGGTTTAAGGAATACAGGGGCATGGGTTCGCTCGGGGCTATGGTCAAAGGCTCAGCGGAGCGGTACGGCCAGTCCGCCGACACGAGCCGGGGCAAACTTGTGCCCGAAGGCGTGGAGGGCCGCGTTCCGTTTCGGGGGCCGCTGGCCGATTTTGTCTATCAGCTCATTGGCGGCGTTCGCGCCGGGATGGGCTATTGCGGTGCGCAAAGTATCGACGAATTGTGCGAGACAGCGACGTTCGTTCGAGTCACGTCGTCAGGCGTGGCCGAGTCGCATCCGCACGACGTCATCATAACAAAGGAAGCGCCGAACTATGCTTGGGATTATCGAGCGGACGCAAGGAATGAATGAATCACGGCACGTAGGGGCGACATTGGCCGGAACCGGGACGGCATGGCGCCAGAGCGGAATTTCAGGGCAAATGCGGAATGCGGAATACGGAATGCAAAAGCTTTCCCGTTGGCCGATGGCTATGACTTCGGTGCTTATTGTGGTTGCCCTTCCTTTGTGCGCCGGTTGCCTGACGCCCAGCCCGTTTCGCGATAGCATGTCCGACTACCCGCTGATTACCACGCCATCAGTCGAAACGCTCAGGGCCATGAATGTTGATACGCGGACGATCGAGCCCGTCGGCGAGCCGAAGATCGTTCTGACGGCGGACGGCCTAGTCACTCACCGGCCGCTTTATTTCGAAGACCCGCGCGAAACCTGCGGTAGTGAGGACGGCAGATTCGCCTGGACCTCGGAAGACTATGTCTACATGTTTACCGGCCCGGTCCGATTTATGCTTAATCTGTTTTCCACGCCGGCCGGCATGTTCTGTGTCAGGCCTTGGTCCGTTCGAGAAAGCGATGGATTCGCGGATAACTAGCGACTGTGGTGGTACGTCGATTCTGAGCCGTCCAGACCGCGGTCAGATTAGGTCGCGGCAAGCATCTACTGACAGTGTGTGGCACCGCTTCCGGGCCACAGGTTCTGCTTTGGGTTGACGGCATGGAACGGGGTCCGCCGCCAAGGCCGAAGTATACCGGGCCAGGCCCGGTCGATGAGTCACGCATGTGAAATCCGCAGCGACCGAAGACCATCTTGCCGAATCGATGCGTTGCCCCCAGTGCGGGCGCCAGACAGTTGTGAGCGAGTCATCGCGATGCGAGCACTGCCGCTTTGACCTTTCCGTGTCCGAGGCCACCTCCGAAGATGTTACGCCTTATGCCCGATCTCTGGCCGAGGACCAACCGAGTCGCTGGCGAATGTGTACATGGGTCTTCCGGGCCGGTGCGGGACGCATTTCGCATGTTGCCTTGATGCGAGCGTCAGCGGCCTCGCGACGATTCGCCAGGCTTAACCTTCTGCTGCTGGCATTCTCGGCCGCCTTCGTTCTGGCGGCCCATGCGGGCTGGCACGTAACCCGGCGGCCTTTGGATCAACTCGGCCCCATCGTGAAGCCCTTGGGCCGAGGGTGGCTGGCGATTCTATTCGGCCGACACCCGACGCCCGAGGGAATCGCGCAAGGGGTGCAGGTCTGGTGGAACCCCGCCCAGGCGATCATTGCTTTCGGCGTTGGGCTGTGTTCGGCGATCCTGGCGGGCTGGCTGCTTTTTGTCCTTTGCCGTGCGGTCGTCGAATTGAGTCATCGTCGGCGCTACCGGCGACAGGGGCGGATGTCGGCGGCAATGGCGTACAGCACGGCGTGGATTGTTCCCGCGTTTCCGGCTGGGCTGCTGATCGGGCTGTGGCCGCTTTCGCTGTTGGGCGAGGCCGGTCGGTGGGGTTGGGCGCCTTCGGAGATTTTACTTTTTGTCGTTGCGGGCGGGGTCGCGGGCGTCGCGGCGATGTTCTGGTGGTTCTGGCTGATTCGCCTCAGCGCGACTGCGCCGGCAGATACGCGTGGTCGCGTTTTCGCCGCGTTTCTGCTAATAATCCCGGCGATGGTTGCCGGTGTGACGCTTGGCTGGTGGTTCGGTTTGAACAGGGTGCTCGCTATCGTGTTTGATCGGCTGAATATGGGTTTTTGAGTGCGAACCGCGACAGAATGGAGCGGGGAATTGGAATCCAATAAGCAATCGGGCGCTGCCCGGACTGAATCGGCCTCGTCTGCCGCCACAATTGTCGTTGTTGATTTCGGCGCTCAGTACGCCCAACTAATTGCCCGTCGCGTCCGGGAGAATCACGTTCACAGCATCCTTGTCGGGCCCAATGTCACGGCCGAGGAGCTCCGGGCGGAAAACGCGGCCGGGCTCATTTTTTCAGGCGGGCCGGCCAGCGTCTATGCAAAGGACGCCCCCACCTGCCGCCCCGAGCTGCTGGAGATGGGGCTGCCGATCCTCGGCATTTGCTACGGGATGCAGCTTGGCTGTCGGATGCTGGGATCGGATGTTACGGCCGCCCAGTGCCGCGAATTCGGCCGTACGGAAATCGAAGTCGTCGAGCCGGATGAATTGCTCGCCCACGTTCCCCGCCATGCGACGGTGTGGATGAGCCACGGCGACATGGTTACCGAGTTGTCTCAGGAATTTGTTCCCCTCGCAAAGAGCGCGAACTGCCCCTTTGCCGCGGTACGACACCGATCCCGCCCGTTTTTCGGCGTGCAGTTTCATCCGGAGGTGACGCACACGCCCATCGGCGGGCAGATCATTCGCAACTTCGCCTATGACATCTGCGGCTGCAAGGGCGAATGGCAGGTGGGCAACGTCGTCCGCTCAAGCATCGAAAAGATTCGAAAGCAGGTTGGCGAGTCGAACCGGGTGATCTGCGCGCTGTCCGGCGGAGTGGACAGCAGCGTGGCCGCGGCGCTGATACACGAGGCCGTCGGCGATCGGCTGACGTGTATTTTCGTGGACAACGGCCTGATGCGCAGCCACGAGGCCGACCTGGTCGAAGCCACCTTTCGAAAGCATTTCAAGATCGACCTGCGCATCGTCGATGCGGGCCGGCGCTTTCTTCGAAAGCTCGAGGGCGTGGCCGATCCGCAGGAGAAGCGCCGCATTATCGGGCACGAGTTCATCGAGGTGTTCAAGAACGAGGCCGCGACCATTTCGGACGCGAAGTTTCTCGCCCAGGGAACGCTCTATCCTGACGTGATCGAGTCGGGGCAGAGCATCGGCGGCCGGGCGGCCAACATCAAAATGCACCATAACGTGGGCGGGCTCCCCGCCGAGCTGGGCTTCGAACTGGTCGAGCCGCTTCGCGATTTGTTCAAAGACGAGGTTCGCCGCGTGGGAGAGCACCTGGGCCTGCCGCACGAAATCGTCTGGCGGCATCCCTTCCCCGGCCCAGGCCTGGCCGTACGGATTATCGGACCGGTCACCCCCGAACGGCTGGCCCTGGTTCGCGCCGCGGACGACATCATTCTTGAGGAAATCCGGGTGGCCGGATGGTACGACAAGATCGCCCAGGCCTTCGGCGTGCTCCTGCCGGTGAGCACCGTCGGGGTGATGGGCGACGACCGCACCTATGCCGATCAGCACGTGGCGGCGGTGCGCTTCGTGGAGAGTGCCGATTTCATGACCGCCGACTGGGTTCACATCGACTATGAGATACTCGGACGCATCTCCAGCCGGATCATCAACGAGATCAAAGGCATCAACCGCGTGGTTTACGACATCTCCTCCAAACCGCCGGCCACGATCGAATGGGAATAGGACGAGAATGTAGAATGGCGAATCTGGAATGGTGAATGGGTATAGACGCCCGAGCCAAGTGCGGCGCTCGGAACGTCCAGACTAAGGCGCGATGCACCGTTGATAAAGAAGGTCCAATAGCTTCAGGCTGACGGCATCTCATTCCGCAGGATTCTGTGCAAGGCTGAACCGGCAAGATACCTTTTGCTGCGGCATATCCATTGATTGGAGTTTTCTTAAGTGAAGGGGATCAACGACGCGGAGAATTCGGGATCCCTGCTGGAACATGAAAAAGGCCCGAGGCGCGTGGCCCCGGGCCTTTTGATTTTTTTCAACAACGCCTTTGTGGGCGGAGTTTACGACGCGGTCGCGGCAGCCTGAACGGCGGCGCGGGCCTTGGCTTCCATCAGAAGCAACCGGGCGTGGTTTTCACAGGTGGTTTCCTCGTCGCCGACAACGAAGGACATCTTCCCACCGTTGCCCTTGGCCCTCATGCCGGCCATCTTGTCGCAGCAGAACTTCTCGTCGCCGACCTTGTAGCTCATCTTCACGCCGTCCACGGCCTCGGAAACGAGCTTGACGGCCTTATCGGCCTTGTCGGGGCTCTCGAAGTCGATGCCGGCCACGCGATAGGCGACGGCGGCCTTCTTCTTTTCCGCGAGACGCTTGGCGGTCGCCGGGCAGCTGACGCTTTCGTCGGCCACGGCATATTGGACGGCGGCGAGCTTCTGGATTTCGCCTTCGAGGATCGCGGCCATGCGGATTTCAGCGGCGCAATGTCCGTTCAGAACTTCATCGCCGATGAGATACTCGAGCGGCTTTCCGGTCGACTCGGCCAGCTTCGCGGCGGTCTGCTCGCAGCACATGACCTGTTCGCCGACCCGGTAACGAATCTTCGGGAGGGAGGCGAGAGCGGCATCGACGCGGCTGTCACCGGTGGTGATGGTGCTCTTGGCGCCACAAGAAGGCTTGCCGTCTGCTTTGGCAGCGCCGCAGGCGCTTGTGCCATGGGTCTTGCCGCCGCAGGAAGACTTTGTCTCCTGGGCCACGGTCGTCGCGGCCTTAGCGCCACAGGACGACTTCGGTTCGCCGGCTACCGTCGTGGCGGCCTTTGCGCCGCAGCAGGACTTCCCTTCGGTCTTGGCGCCGCAGCACGACCCGCCTTCGGCTTTCGCACCGCAGGACGACTTGGCTTCCTGGGCAACCGTGGTGACCGCCTTGTCGCTGCCGCAGGAAGACTTGGTCTCCTGGGCCACGGTGGTCGGGGTCTTGGCTCCGCAGGACGGTTTGGCCTCCTGGGCTACCTTTGCTTCGACGTTTCCGCCGCAGGACGACTTGGAATCCTTGGCGAGAGTCTTCACCGCCTTGGCGCCGCAGGACGATTTCGTTTCCTGAGCGACGGTTGCGGCCTTTTTCTCATGATCCGGACAGGCCCAAACGAATGACGCGGCCCCCGCGACAAATGCTGCTACTGCCAGTGTTGCGAACTTGTGTCTCATCTGCTGACTCCTAAAGTCTTGGGTCGTGATCCAAAAGGGGCTACGCTTCTCCCCACCATTTCTTCGACTCTGCTGACCGGGCAATCCATAGACCGGCCCATTTGGCGGCGCTTAATCCCGAATCAGAACGGCGTTGCTGGTTAGCCTTTATACTCGCACCGAGCCGTACAGGTCTCGGCGACGTGGATTTCCGTAAGGCATTCCAACCTTGGCTTCAGACGTATCCAAATCCAACGGGCCAATGATTCGGCCGTCGGGTTTTTCAGTCCATCCACTTCATTCAGGTAATGATGGTCCAACTGCTCCAGCAACGGAGTGAATGCTCCCTTGATCTCTCCGAAGTCGATGAGCCAGCCCGAATGGCGATCAACCTCGCCCTCGCAAATAACGGACACGCGAAAACTATGCCCGTGAAGCCGCCCGCATTTGTGTCCGTCGGGAGCGTTCGGCAAACGGTGCGCCGCCTCAAAGGTGAATTCCCGGACCAAACGGATACAATGGGAGGCAACACCATTATAGCAGATCTGCGGGCCAGTTGCAGGGTATAAATCGCCGGATTTGCGGTCCATGGCGCAACTTTTCTGTCAATAAATGCCCATTACCCGGGTCCGATGCACCGCTCGATAGTCTTTTCAGGAGCACCGGCTGTAAAGTGAAGGTTTGCAAGCGAGTCCAGCCCGCAAACCCAGCGGCCTAATCGGGCTCATCGTCGCTGGCGCCGAGGAGCTTAATGTCGTAGATCACGGTCGTATTGGGCGGAACCTTTCCCGGCATCCCCGCCTCTCCGAAGGCCTGTGCCGGCGGTACAATGGCGATTCGACGACCACCTTCCCGCATGTCGCCGATGGCCTCGCGCAGCCCTGGCAGCAGGCCCTTAAGGACTACCTTACCGGGCCGCCCCCAGCGCTGGGTGGCGCTGTCGAATGCAACAGTAGATCCTAGCAGGTAGGCCGTAAAGTCAATTTCGACGGTGTTTTCATCAACGGGAAATGCGCCCGTTCCATCCACCACGTCGAAAACTACGAGCCCGGAGTCGGTCTTTTCGGCCTGGGTGCCATGCCTGTTTTCGATTTCACGAATGGCGAAAGCGAGTGGATTCTTGGCCCGCTCCTCGAAGTCGATGGCTATCTCCAGGGCCTTGGTTTTGTCCAGTCGATCGAGGGCCTTGGCGGATCGAATAGAGATCGGATCCACGGGCACGACGGCGCTTCGGCCTGCCGCGTACGCCGGATTCGCCCCGACTTTGACGGCGGCGATCTTTTCCACGACGTCCATTCCTTCGATGACTTCTCCGATGACCGCATAGCCGAGTCCGTCGCGAAGCCGGTCGAGCACGGGATTATCCTTCAGATTGATGAAGAATTGGGTTTGCGCGGAGCCGTGGTCGATGGGATTGCGATAGAGGGCGACCGTGGCGCGGACGTTGCGAAGTCCACGGCCGGATTCGTTTGGAATCGTGGCCCGCAACCCCCGCGACTTGGGCTGAAGGTCGGACGTATAGCCGCCACCCTGGATAAGATTGTCTTTGACCCGATGGAAAATCGTGTCGTTATAGTACCCGTCTTCGGCGTACTGAAGGAAGTTTAAGACAGAGAGCGGCGTCACCTCGGCGTTGAGGCGGATGACAATATCCCCCATATCGGTCGTGAATTGAACACGCGGCCGAAGGGTGGGAACCGACTCATCCGCCAAAGCAGGCGCGGCGCCGACCAGAACGATCATCCCGCAAAGGAGGGCGGCGCGGACATTCGTCGCCCGATTCATGTATAGACTCACAGCGTGGTTCCTTGAATAAGGCAGTTCCTACTTGATCGCGAGTAATTCGATGTCAAAGACCAGAACCGAATTCGGGGGAATTCGTGGTGGCCTGCCGCTTTCGCCGTAGCCGAGATTCGGCGGAATAATCAATCGTCTCTTACCGCCGACTTTCATGGTGGCCACGCCTTCGAGCCAGCCGCCTACGACGCCACCCGACAGGGCGAATGTATATGGCTGATTGCGATTCACGGAGCTGTCGATTTCGGTGCCGTTGGTGAGCCAGCCGGTGTAATGAACTTCCACGCGATCCGTTCGCGCAGGCGTTGAGCCGTCGCCCACGACGATGTCAACGAAAGCCAGGCCTGACGGGTTGGTGACGGGCTTTTTTCCGAGTTCCTTCTCCGCGGCCGCCATTGCTGTTTTCATTTCAGCCTCCGATTGTGCGAGTTTAGCCTTGTTTGCTTCGGCGGCTCTTTTCTCCGCCACGGTCGCGGCGTTGGCCGCGGCGTCTTCGACGGCCTTGCGGTCGAAGCTGCCCAGAATCTTGACGCTTTCAATAATGACCGGTTCGACCGGAACGTTGGGGCCGCCGGCTCGAAGCGCGGCATTTGCTGATACTTCGACATTGCGAATGGCATCAACCACGTCCATCCCCTCAAGGACCCGTCCGAAGACCGCGTAGGCCGCGCCGTCGGATTGCGGGGCGTCGAGGTTGGCATTGTCGACGACGTTGATGAAGAACTGGCTGGTGGCCGAGTTGGGGTTGCCGCCCAGGCGGGCCATGGCGATTGTGCCACGCGTGTTCTTCAAGCCGTTCTGCCATTCATTGAAAATCGGCGGCTGCAATTCGCTGGTCTTTTGCGCTCCGTCGAGGGCATGTCCGCCGCCCTGAATCATGAAGTTGGACATCACGCGGTGAAAAATCGTCCCGTCGTAGAATCCGGACTCCGCGTAGCGCACGAAATTCAGCGTTGATACGGGGGCCTTTTCGCCGTTGAGCTCGATGAGAATCTCGCCCTTGCTGGTCTTGATCCTGGTTTTTGGAAACAGTCCGCTGGAAGCGTCCGAGTCGGCGGATTTTGATTGAGCGATCGCCGCCTGTGAAAAGACGGCAACGGCAATCACGCACGAAGCCAAACGTAGAAACATTCCTGAGATCCTTTCTGTGAGTTTTCTTGCAATCGTATGCGGGTTCGCGGCCAGACGACGACGGCCCGCGGGCCACAAAAGTGCCGCCGGACGGCGACCTTGCGAGCCATTCAGAATAGTATCGTGATGCCCAGAGGGCAACCCGGCGGCTACTCGCGGGAGTGGTCGTCCCCTACAATCCGCAGCGACAACGGCCGAAGGCTGGACGCCGACGGCATATCCGGGCTCATTACAGACAGTTGGCATGGCGGAAACTGGAACGAGCGCCAGGGCGGCATCCGGGCTGTTACGAAATCGTAACTTCCTACTGTTGCTTTGCGCCTATGCCGTCAGCGCCATGGGCGACCACCTGTCGGAAATTACGCTGCTCAAATCGGCGGCACTGGTAAGCAGTGAATCGGCCGCTGCAGTTCACTCACCCGACAATCCCGAGATCGGCGACGGCCCACGTCAGTCCGGCGTGCGGACCCATTCTCTCGACGGTCCGACTCGATCGCCCGGGCTGGATCCATCGGTGGACTTCACAGCACTTTACGCCCGCCTCCAATTTGTCTTTTTTGTTCCTTTCCTGCTGGGGCCGTTCATGGGGGCCCTGGCCGATCATTTTTCGCGCCGCGGATTGATGATAACGGCCGATCTGGCGCGGGTGGCAATACTTTTGGTCTTTCCATTCCTGATTTCGCTCACTCGCGATTGGGGGCCGTGGGGCGTTTTCGCCCCTTTGCTGTTGATAGGCAGCTTCGCGGCGGTTTTTTCTCCGGCACGGGTGGCGCTGATTCCGACCATTGTTGCTCCGAATCAACTTGTGCGGGCCAATGGCATGCTCGCGGGGATGGGAATCATTGCGACCATGGCGGCCGCGGTGCTGGGCGGTTTTCTCGCGGATCGATATCGGGCTTCGGTGGCGTTTCAGGCCAATGCGGCGACTTTTGTGGTCAGCGCCCTTTTCCTCTGGGCCATGCGACTTTCCCGTTCGTCTCTTGCGCCGGAATACTCTCGCGTTCGTCGATCGC
>JBGTDB010000056.1:0-7554 GCA_041748515.1 Phycisphaerae bacterium | reverse complement strand
TGCGCGGAGGCTCCACCTCCGATCCGAGAATCGGTTTTCATGGCGTCCCTGCCTTTCTGTCCGGACAACAGAACATCGGCAGGGATGCCGTTTTTTCTTGTGATATCTGCCTTCAGTTCACGGCGTTGCCCGCAGGGGCGCGTGTCGCTAGCCCACGGCGGAAGCCGTGGGTGCGGTCATGGGCCAAGACAATCAAGCCCCGGTAGGGGCAAACGGATGATTTCTTGTGCCTCAACGCGCAGATTCGGTCAGTTTAAGTTTTTAATGAAAACGTGGCCCGGAAATTGCTAGGTCCTCCTGTGAAGTTTATCATTCTGCCTTCCGGAGCTGTCTTGTGATCGGCCAAAACGGTAGTCGAACTGCGCCCGGCGGACTAAGCTCTAGGCAGAGAGGATTCCGTGCAGATAGAAGGACGCGGTAAATGAACAATCTTGAAATTCCCCCGGCCGAACCGGGCCCTATCCGCGGACGTCCCACCCCGCTGACGTTCGTGCTGAATTTCTTCAGCAGCATCTGGTTGGGAGTTTTCCTGGCCGTATTGCTGTTCGTCTATTGTTCGATCGGCAGCGCGCTTCCGGCCGTGCGGCAACATGCCTGGCTGGAGATGACCGAGTTCGAATGGTTCCATTGGTGGCCGTTTAATCTTCTGGTCGCCCTTTTCGCCACGGTCATGGTCATCGCCACGATCCGGCGCATTCCCTTGCGCAAGCTCAACGCCGGCGTCTGGATGATCCACACCGGGATCATCATGATGACGCTTGGCAGCTACGTCTATTTCGGCACCAAGGTCGAGGGCGACGCCCCAGTCTTCCGCCGCCAGGTCCGCATCGAACTACCAAAACTCGCTGAACCGGTGTCGATGGTCGTGCTCCCCGGAAACTCGACAAACGTGGTTGTCGGGCCGGACGTGTGGCGATTCTCCATTCAAAGCACCAACAGCGAATGGCCAATCCTTTCCGACGAACACAAAGGCGAGAAGGTCTATTCGGTCAACGTGATGGTCACGCCGCCGGCCGGTGAGCCGTTCGTGCGACAACTCCTGGACGGCTTCCCTCAGTACACCGAAGACGTCCTCCCGGGAAAGGGACGGGCCATCAACGCCGTCGGCACCAAACTGGTTAACAACGACCTCAAGCTTTCGCTCGTCTACCATCCGACCGAATACTTCCACCTCATGCAGAGCTGGTGCCTGTATTCCCGTCGCGTCGGCGAGACGAAATGGCACGAGCGCCCGATCGAAGGCCTGCCGCGCTACAACGATCGCGTCAGCGCCCGCGACCAGGTCTTTCCCGATCCACACGACCAGATCAACCTTCGGCCGATCGACATTCCCATTCGTCCCGGTCCCGAAGGCGATCCGCTCATCGCCGCCCGCGTTCATGCCACCGGCTACCTGCGACACGCCCACTTTGAACGCCGCTGGCGGGAGGGTGCCGATCGATTGAATCCGGTCATCGAGTTGAGCCTGCTCGGCGCGCAGGACAAGTTTACCCTGATCGCCTTCGATCCGGTGCGAAGTCGCGCGGCCAACGGCAACATCCTGTTCTGGTGGCTCGACGACCCGGCCGAGATCGCGTCACTCCCCAACGATTCTCGCGCCGTCCTGAGCATTGCGGTGCCCGAAGCCGACGTGCTGCTCGACGTTCCCGTGACGCCCGAACTGATCGGTTCGGATTACCGGCCCATCGACGGAACCGATTTTTCCTATCGCGTCACGGGGCTACAGGACAATCTCTCCATTCCCGGCCGCGAAAGGCCGGTCTCGATCGCCATGGTGGATATCAAGGGCCCCGAGGGAGTCTTCCGCCGCTGGGTGGCCGACCAGGACGACATGACGCGCGACATGCGCGACGGCGCGGCCGACCCCCACGCGGTTCAGGCCGATCGGCCGGACAGGCGAATTCTCACCACCTATCGTCCGGCCACCGCCCCCATCATTTTCGCCGGCCACCCGGGCGGTCTGCATTTCCTGTTCAACGGACCCGATGGACAACAGATCAACCGAGAGGTCCGCGCGGGAGAAGTCGTACAGGTGCTGTCGGGCCTGGCTCTCCGCGTCGATAATTACGTCCGTCGCGGCCTGTCGGAAGTTAAACCGTTCATTGTGCCGCCGAATTCACGCCAGCGCGACGCTGGCGAAACTTTCGCCATGATCCGACTCGAGATCGACACCGGCCGCGGCGTCGAGTCGAAATGGGTTCGATTTAACCACTACGCCTTCCCGAGCGAGCAATACGCCTACGCCGGTCGATTCGCCTACCAGCCAGAGCGATTCCGTCTGGCCGATGGCAGCGAGGTCGAAGTCATGTTCTCGCGGAAGCGCATGAGACTGCCCAGCCCTATCGCTATGGAAGATTTTGACCTGGACACCCACCTGGGCGGCTATACCGGCAGCGCGATCACCATCCGAAACTACATCAGCCGACTGCGCTTTCAGGACGGCCCGAAGTGGACCGATCCCGAACCGATCGCGGTGAACAGCCCCACCGAACACGGCGGCTTCTGGTACTTTCAGTCCACCTGGGACCGCCCGCCGGCGGAAAACCCAACCGGCGGAATGAACTACACTGGACTGGGCATCGGCAATCGCCACGGCGTCTATGTCCAACTGGCCGGCTGCTGCATTGCCGTAGTCGGAATGATTTTCGCGTTCTACATCAAGCCTGTGATCAAGCGCCGCCGCGCCGCCCAACAGGCGCAGAAAGCCTATGGAAACGAACTCGAAGATCCGCTCTATGTCGGCGTAAGCCGTTCCGCGGAACCGGTTGAGGTTTAATAAACAATGAGATCGCTCAAGCGCATTCGCCTGATAGACGTTTTCGTGATACTGGCCGTCGTCGGCTACGCGGGCTATAGAACCGCCAACCGCCCGCCGCGACCCAAAGTCGACGCCGCCGACTTCGCCCAGCAGATCAACCTCGATCCGCTGTTTCAATCCGCCGTTCAGGCCGACGGCCGCCTTCGCTCCTTTGAATCGCACGCCAAGACGTTCATGGGCATCGTGACCGGCCCGCGCCAGATTCACGGCCACTCCAACGGATTCACCTATCTCGACCTGATGTTCCGCCCCAGCATCTACGACGATGTGGATGTCATCTATGTCAAGCACAAGGACGTGCGCTCGCAGATCCTCAGCGCCCTCGCCGACCACCCGGATCTGACCCCCAAGCGCCACGCCCAGATCGAAAAGAGCGGGCTTTTCGCCCAGAAATTCTTCAGTCATCCGCCCGTCATCGCCCTGCTCCAGCGCCTTGGGCAGGACCTGATCCGTACTTCCAGGGCCGTCGATGCCATTCATTCGGCCATGACCGTCGCCGATCCCCGCGTGCTGGAAAACCAATTGCGCCTCATCGCGCCACCGTCAGGCGAGGTGAACACGCCTTGGTTCCCAATGAATCAGCTCGCCGGATCGTCCGCCATGCCCCGTGACGACGTCCACGCCGGCATGTTCATGCCCGCGCCCATACCCGGACTCAACGCCGAGTTGCAGCGTCGTCTGAACGAGGCCTGGACTCAACTTCGCGCCTCGTGGCAGGCGCAGGACGCACCCCGCGTCAACGAGGCCATCGGCGACCTCACCGCCGCCCTGCCGACCATCACCCCGTCGATTTACCCCTCGGCCGGGCGCCTCTCCATGGAAAGCTGGTACTTCCGCTACAACAGCATGACCTGGGTCTGGCTCTTTTATCTCGCCAGCGTCATTCCGCTGATGATGTCCGTCGTCTACAAGTGGGACCGCGCCCGGGCCATGGGCCTGGGCCTGTTTGTCATCGCCTTCATCGCCCAGACCGCCTCGATCGGCGTCCGCTGGTACATCTCCGGCCGTTGGCCCAATGCCAACATGTTCGAGGCCGTCACCACCGCCGCCTGGATGGGCGGCGTGGCCGCCCTGATTCTCGAGCGCATCGCCCGCAAGACACCCTTTAGAAACCTCTTCGCCCTCTGCTCGGCCGTCGTCTCAATGGGGGCCCTGATGGCCGCCTATTTCCTTCCGGCCCAGCTCGACTCCAGCATCAGCAACAAGATGGCCGCCCTCAACGACGTCTGGCTCTATATCCACACCAACGTCATCATCTGGAGCTACGCGGTCATCGGGCTGGCCTGCGTGCCCGCACTGCTCTTGCTCCGCCACCGCTGGATCGCCGCTTGGGACGAAGGGACCATTCCCAGGCTGCGCCTGGCCATACTTCCCATCGCCGTGGTCGTCTTGAATTACACCGGCTACCTGCTGCTCATGCATTTCATTGCCTACGAGCAATTCGGCCTGTCCCGGCGGGCCTTCATCGGCACCACCGGGGCGATGTGGGGATCGCTGATGATCGTAATGCTCGAGGGCATGGCCGCATACTCCCGCAACCGTGCCGGCGGCCGAATCGAACGGCCCGCCTCCGGAGGAGCCTCATCCCTGTTGGGTTCCGGTGGATCGGTTCTGTTGCCTGGCGGAAGGTCGGTTCAACTCGGCGGCTTCTTGCGCGGCGGTCCGCCCACTGCGGGCCAGATATACGACGGGGCCACCATGGTCCTGGTCGAGCTCGCCTTCGTGATGCTCTGGATGGGCACGGTCATGGGCGCGATCTGGGCCGACCATTCCTGGGGCCGCCCCTGGGGCTGGGACCCCAAAGAGGTCTTCGCC
This sequence comes from Phycisphaerae bacterium, assembly GCA_041748515.1. Taxonomy (GTDB): domain Bacteria; phylum Planctomycetota; class Phycisphaerae; order UBA1845; family UBA1845; genus JBGTDB01. The sequence goes on along the minus strand of JBGTDB010000056.1, from coordinate 2,921 downwards.
CTCAACACCTTCCTGATCTTCCTGATTCTGATCCACGTCCGCCTCAAGGCCCGCGACAAGGCCTTCTGGACTGCCATCCTCGCGGTCATCGGCTTCGAGGTGATGATGTTCAACTGGATCGTCGTCAACTTCGTCATCACCGGCCTGCACAGCTATGCGTAAGGCTTGGCAATGACGAGCAAGCAGAAGGGGACCACCCTGGCGCACCGCCCGATTGAACTCATCGAATTTCGGCGGACGCGCTGAAAACAGGCAATCAACGAGACGCGATCCTAAACAACGTCGATAGGGTAGGTCGTTATCCAGATGTCGAGTTGCTCAAATCTGGTCTTCATCCGTTCCTTGAAGTCCCTGAAAAACGCCCTGCTTTCAGTTTCCTCCGCAACATCCACAAAGATCCGCACCAGATCGTCTCGAAAGATCTGTTCGTGATGCTCCCAGATGCCGCGAATGGTTTGCGTCTCGCACGACACCGCACCGAAGCGATGCCGCAGTTCGAGAAGCGATTCCCCAATCAGGTCATCGGGAACCGGCCGCCCGTCATTAAATCGCAGGGGTAACAGGATTTCGAAGCGACGGAATGTTTTGCTCATATCTGGCCGGTCCCTCAACCGTGAAAGGGATTCCTTCCGTCGCCAGAAACGCAAGAGCCCTTTCCGGCACAAGCGTGGCACCCGACGTCCAGGACTTAAACGAGAATCGTCCCGCCAAAAAGCCCAACGCCCGACGCTCGGATTCAGGATTAGGAAATCGTACCAGAATCATAAGGCTGTATTTTATCCATGCAGTGGGCTGAATTCAACCCTGCCGCTTTGACATGATTCAAGTCGATTGGAACTCGACGGAACAGGAGAATGTCGATTGAATTTCCTTGGGTTTGAGCCCCAGGCCAGAATCTGCGGATTAACGACAGAGGCTTTAAACCCCATAAGTTCGACCGATGAATTAAGCTATGCCGTTGATCTCGAGTACTCTAAGTCAACGTCAAATCTCCTCCAGCAGAATTCGCACCTTTTCACGGACCGTTCCGACTTCCAGCCCGGAGTGCGACAAAACGCCATGCGCCACCCCGCCCTCGTCTCGCAGCATCCCCAGCAGAAGGTGCTCCGTGCCGACCATTTGATGGCTCAGGTGCCGCGCCTCGTCGATGGCATATTCGATGACCTTCTTCACGTGCTCGCTCTGGCCGATCTTGCCCGGCTCGGGCCCGCCCGGCGCCGCGGGCAGGTGTTTGTCCAGCTCCTGCCGCATGGCCGCGAAGTCGACGTTCAAGTCATGAAGAATGCTCGACCCGACCCCGGCCCCGTCCTTCAGCAGTCCGCACAAAAGGTGCTCCGTGCCGATCTTCTCGCTGTTGCACCGAATCGCCGCCTGGTCTGCCAGCAGAAGCACCCGTTTGGCCCGCTCCGAAAGTCGCTCAAGCATAGATTTTGTCCTTTCCACACCGTCTTGATGGCGATACGTTTCCGGGCAGACTATAGCCGTTATCCCGCGGCGGCAACTGGGAATGGAAAGCGGACAAATGAACCCTGACTTGGACCTGCGACGGGCCGACCCGTCACGCATTCGCGAGTGGTGCCGCCACGGCCGCTTCGATCGCCCCACGGCCGGCGTCGCCCTCGGATTCGCCCAGGCCAATCTCGTCGTCGTCCGGGAATCCGTCGCCGCGGATTTCGAGCAGTTCTGCCGCCGAAACCCGCGACCATGCCCGCTACTGGAGATCACCGCTCCCGGACAATTCGAGCCCAAAAAGTCCGCCCCCGGCTCGGACCTCCGCACCGACCTGCCGCGCTACCGCGTCTACCGAAACGGCGTCTGCGTCGATCGCCCCAACTCGATCATCGATCTCTGGGATGAGGCCGCCCGCCAGTGGCGGGATAATGGCGGCATTGCCGTCCGCGAAGGCCGGGGTCGCTTCGTCGCATTCCTCATCGGCTGTTCCTTCACTTTCGAGAGCGCCCTGCTGCGCGCCGGCCTGCCCGTCCGCCATATCGAACAATCCTGCAACGTCCCCATGTACCGGACGAACATCGAAACCACCCCGGCCGGAGTCTTCCAAGGCCCCCTGGTCGTCTCGATGCGGCCGATGTCCCCCGAGCAGGCCGACCGCGCCGCGGAAATCACCGGCACAACACCCGAAGCGCACGGTCCCCCGATCCACGTAGGCGAACCCCGCGCCATCGGAATCGCCGACCTGTCCCGCCCCGACTACGGAGACCCCGTCACGCTCCGCCCCGGCGAAGTCCCTGTCTTCTGGGCCTGCGGCGTCACCCCCACCGAAGCCATCCTCCGCGCCAAACTCGACCTCGCCATTACCCATGAACCCGGACACATGTTCATCACCGACAAAAGAGAAGATTGAACTCCCCGCCGCCGCGCAGTTTACCCAGCCGCGACCTTAAGGGACCAATCGCCGTTCCCGCGCGAACTCCCGTGCGATAGAAGCTGCGAACGTCGATCAGAACCGCGAGCCCGTGATCCGAGCCGCGCCCGTGAGGAAGCGGTTGCCATTCGCGAGCCGCGGGATTCATCCCGCGCGAAACCCCCGATTCGGATCCGCACCCAATTCCCGAGCCGCGACCGTGAGGGAGCGGTTGCCTTTCGCGAGCCGCTGACTTCAGTCCGCGCGGACTCTCGATGTGCGGCAATACCGCATGACGCAAGCCCGAGCCCCGCCATTCATGGCGGGTCTACATCCGTGTTCATCCCACGCCGCGACGATCAGAACCGCGACAGCATGGAGCGGTCCATCCAATTGCAGAGTGGCGACCACGGACCGGTCCGTTCAACGAAAGAAATGTTTCTTTAACCCGGCCCATCAATGCCCTCAACTAGCGTCCGCACTTCATCCGTTCCGATCCGGCCGTTATAGGGCGGAACATCCAGCAACCCGCAGCATCCCTGCGGTTCTCCCTCGCCCG
>JBGTDB010000055.1:0-4132 GCA_041748515.1 Phycisphaerae bacterium | reverse complement strand
CCCGGCGGAGCCGCCGGAGTTGGTCCGGTCCGGATTGGAGGAATCGGAGAATCCAATGCCGGATTGGAGAGATTGTACGCAGCCGCACGAAATGACCGCGCTGCTCAGCAATCCGAACGCCAACTCGATATGGCGCAAGCCGAATCGATGCGATCGAATCGGCGTCATTCTCTCCCGCGGTCTTGGTTGTTCTGTACGCTGCCACATGAGCCGGACTCCCGCTTTCGGTTCGCAAGAGTGCATTGGCGAAAGACGCGGACCGCAGTTTCGCCAGGTTGCACCGCTCTGTTCGGTGTCGAAACAGCCTAATATGACGGCCGCCGCGTCTCGCCGTCAAGTTGCGCCCGCCTCGTCAATTCCGTCCGGACGTCTTGACGCGAGTTTTCAGCCGGGCTACGCTTCTTTGACTCGGTCCCCTTTGTCATCTCCCCTGGGTGTGCGCCGATGCTGTGTGCTTGTCGGCGACATGGGATAGGATGGGGTACATCATGTCGAAACGTTCTCTTTGCGCCGTATGGATGGTTTTCGGATTCTGGATGGGAACCACTGCCGAACTTGCGACCGCCGGACCGGTGGATGATTGCAATCAAAACGGCGTGCCTGACAGCGAGGACTTGCTGACTCCGGAATTCGGAGACTGTAACAACAACGGCGTGCTGGACATCTGCGACGTCGATCCCACTGACCCCGACGGCGACGGACGGGTCTACATCGATCGCAACGGCAACGGCCGTCCCGACGAATGCGACTTGGGCGGACGGCTGGTCGGTCCGGGCGTGGAGATCAACCCAAGGACCGGCCACGCCACCAAACTGCCGCCGCCGCCTGGCGTTTCTCCGGAGGACGACCCCCAATGGATCGCGTTTTCGCCCGACGGAACGCTGTATGGCTTGCGCAACCAGCGGCTGTACGTCATTGACCGGGAAAACTGGACGACGACCGACGTGGCCAACCTTGATCAGCCGGTCGTCTCGCCTACCTTTGCCCCCGATGGGACGCTTTTTGCGATGTTTGCACAACCATCTGGGTGGCCGTCCCGCGATCTGGTTACAGTAAACATTCTAAACGGTGCGGTCACCTTCTTCGGAGCATTGACCGACCTACCGAGCGTTGCAGCCATTGCATTCGCGGCGGACGGCACCCTGCATGCATTGGACGGCCGATTCTATCATTGGCACCTTGGGTTGACATCGATACCGCTCTTCTCCGTCGATCTGGCAACGATGTCAGCCGTGCCGGTGCAATACTTCCCCGCGGAGCTTTGGGGTTCCTATTGTCAGGGCCTTTCGTTCGACGCAAACGGGGTGCCGCACATCAGCACGACGAACTACTACACGGAACTAGGAAGCAGCACCTATGCGAGGATTCCCGGCTTCATCTTTCCTTTCTCTTCAGGTCCGCGGAGCCTCGCCTTTGGCCCGGATGATATCTTTTATGCCGTGTCGATCAGAGGCCTTTATGACGTGCGCAATAGAGAGTACCTGGTAAGCCGGTTCAACCTGGATGATTATGCGGGGCGCGGCAGTGAACTTTATTCGGCAGGCAAGGAATACAACCGGATCGACGTCGATACGGGAAAGGTAAGCCCCCGGTCCACCTTCGGTCAAGGCGATTCGAATCCATTCGCACGGGGAATTACATTCTGCTCGCAACAAAGCGTCAAGATAATCGACGAATCCGGCTTCATATTGTTCTCAGTGGGGGGGAACTACTACGGGGCTAGCGGCTCTTACGCCTTGGTTTGCGTTGACGGGCAGGTCTTCGGCGTGACCCGATCTACCGGGGTTGTCCTCACGTTCGAGTTCATCGACAAAGGGACATACTTCAATAATACGCATGATACCCAGGTCTCTACATTGACCGCGCCGGTCACCAACCTGGCGCTCGGGCCACATGGTACGGTCTATGGCGTTGACGGCGTACTCTTGGTGAAGGTCGACCTGTTTACTGGTCATGTCCTCCCCATCGGTCCGCTCGGCATGGAAGTCACGAATGTGGCGTATGTAGCGGCAAGGGTTGATCCGCGCGACGTGGCACCATGCGTGCAGGGCCCCGAAATCGCGGCCGGCGATGAATGCACAAAATATGACTTTGATGGAGATGGTTCAGTCGACCTTCGCGACCTGTCCGGGCTGTGGCTGATCGATCAAAGGTAGGCGGGTATTATTTTCGCGTGGACTCCGCGACGCTTGCCGCCGCCGGGTACGTGACTCTTCCGGCGGCTTCAGCGTCGCGCTCGGGATGCAGCCTGAAAGGCTGAGAGATAGTAGCCGTGGGCAAGATCGCCGTAGCGATCGCCGCCCACGGTTGCTGATCCCCAAACCTCGTTCGACCCTGAAGGGGTCGCACAAACACATCCCGTCAAGTTCGATCCTTTCAGGGTCGAACGGCGGGTGGCGGCGAACCGGGGGCGACGCTGCGCTTGCCCCCGGCTATGTTCGAGCAGGCCTTCAGCCTGCAATCACAGCCGCCGATTCTGTCACGAACCCGCCGCCGCCCGCCTCAGCATCTGTCGAAGAACGCTCATGAGCGTACTCCCCTCCAGATAAGCCGGCGGCAAACGCAAATGCACGGTTTTCGGATCGGGCAGCCGTACCGTGCCGGGAGTGTTCTTAAACAACCGCTCGGCCAGCAGAGGCTTCTCAATGACAAACACCACGTCCGGCCGTCGCAGGCTGATGGATACGATGCCAAACGGCCGGGCCAGCACGCGAATCTCGGCCACTTCCAGCAGCCTGCTCAATTCCGCGGGGATTGGTCCGAAGGCGTCAACCAGGTCGCGTTCCAACTGAACCAAGTCTTCCGCCGTCCGACACGCCACGATCCGCCGGTAGATTTCGATCCGCGCTCGCTCCGAGGCCGCATAATGAGCCGGGACATGAGCGACCACGTCAAGGTCCACGTGGACCGGCGGCGGGATCGGGTCGGGCTCATTTTTGAGCCGCCGAACGGTCTGCTCGACCAGCCGACAGTACATTTCGTACCCCACGGCCGCGATGTGCCCGCTCTGCTCGCGGCCCAGCAGATTGCCCGCCCCGCGGATTTCCAGGTCGCGCATGGCGATGCGGAAGCCCGCCCCCAGCTCGCTGAACTCCTCGATGGTCTTGAGCCGCTTGGCGGCGTTTCCCGTGGGGGGGCGGTCGGGTGAAAGTAGCAGGTAGCAGTACGCCTTATGGCTGGATCGGCCCACCCGCCCGCGAAGCTGGTGCAGGTCGGCCAGGCCGAACCGCTCGGCCCGGTTGATAAAAATGGTGTTGACCGTGGGAATGTCGATGCCGCTTTCGATGATGGTCGTGCAAACCAGCACGTCGGCCTCGCGGCGGTGGAACCGATGCATGACGTCTTCCAACTGGTGCTCGTGCATCTGGCCGTGGCCGAAAAGGACACGGGCTTCGGGAACGATGCTCCGGATCGTGTCGGCCATGGCAGCGATCGACTGGACGTAGTTGTGGACAAAGAACACCTGCCCATCACGGTTCATCTCTCGGAGGATGGCTTCACGGATCATCTCGCGGCCGAACGGGCGGACGTAGGTCGCAATGGATCGGCGATCCACCGGCGGGGTTTGCAACGAGCTGATGTCACGGATGCCCATCAGCGACATGTGCAGCGTGCGCGGGATCGGCGTGGCCGTCAGCGTGAGCACGTCGACCGTCTCGCGCATGGCCCTCAGCCGTTCCTTGTGCTCGACCCCAAAGCGCTGTTCCTCGTCGATGATGACCAGCCCGAGGTTGGCGAACCGGACGTCCTTGCTGAGCAGTCGATGCGTGCCGATGACGACGTCGATCTGCCCGCGGCGAACTTTTTCGACGATCGCTTTCTGCTCGGCGGCGGTGCGAAAGCGCGAGAGCGACGCCACGGCAAACGGGTAGTCGGCCATGCGCTCGCGAAACGTTTCGTAGTGCTGTTCGGCCAGCACCGTCGTCGGCACCAGTACGGCCACCTGCCGCCCGTATTCGACGACTTTGAACACCGCCCGCATGGCCAGCTCGGTCTTTCCATAACCCACGTCGCCGCAGACCAGCCGATCCATCGGCCGGGGCTTGCAAAGGTCGCCGCGGATTTCGCCCGCAACAGTGAGCTGATCTTCGGTTTCTTCATAGGGGAACGCGGCCTCAAACTCCCGCTGCCA
>JBGTDB010000054.1:0-2083 GCA_041748515.1 Phycisphaerae bacterium | reverse complement strand
TCGGCGTGGCCGGTGATCGAGGAAGCGATCCGAACCGGCGCCCCCTACCACGTCAATCATGTGCTTTCGACGATCGGCATCCTAGTTTTACTGATCGATTTTTTCGGCCGGCGACGACTTTGGCCGGCGGTGATCGGGCTGGCCATCACGGTGTGGTCGAGACAGATGACGGTCGCGCTGGCCTTTCCCCTAATCTACCTCGCCTGGCAGACCGACGACCACCGTCTACGCCGCCGACGGATTCGCTTGGTGGTCGGCGGATTGACGGTCATTCTGGGCGTCTTCGCACTTCTCAATACGCTCAAGTTCGGTCATCCGCTGACTACGGGCTATATGCTCAACCACGAAGGACGCGACGACGTCTTCGCTCGCGAAGCTCGCGAGCATGGCATTTTTTCAGTCCACTGGATCCCCCGGAATCTGTACTATTCCAACATCGGCCCGCCGAAGATTCATGGCATCGAGGTTGCGGGCGAAAGGCAGACCTTTGTTCGTCCCAACACGATGGGCACCGGTATCTGGTGGACCAGCCCGATTCTCCTGTGGGTGCTTCTCCTCGTACCCCGGTTTCGGCGGTCGCGGTCGGAGGTCATTCTTCTGATCGGTGCTGCGGCGATTTTCGCCCTGTTGATGTTCTGGCACGCCACTGGAGCCGTGCAGCGAGGTTACAACCGATATTCGCTCGACTATATTCCCATTCTGTTTGCCCTGCTGGCACCATACGTAGTCGTTGGGCAACGGCGATGGCTGACGCTTATGATGCTCGCGTGGAGCTTCGCTTATTTTGTGTATCTTCTGCCGCTGCCCCACTGGCGGCTTTAGGCTGGACAATGCAATCCCTTAGATCTTTCAAGATGAATTGGCAGGTGCAAAAGGACGGCCATGGGCACGTTTGAACTGATCTTGCTGCGCAACCTTGGCGTGCCCCATTCTGCCTCGCTGAAGGTCTATGAGTCGCGCGGCGGCTACCAGGCCGTCCGCAAAGCGCTCAAGATGACGCCGGAAGAAGTCGTGGATATTGTCAAGTCGGCCAACCTCCGCGGGCGCGGCGGCGCGGGTTTCCCCGCGGGGGTCAAGTGGAGTTTCCTTCCCAAGGACCGCACGCGAACGCTGCTTTGCGTCAACGCCGACGAATCCGAGCCGCCTACCTTCTGCAATCGCGTTCTGATGGAGAACGACCCCCACCAGTTGATTGAAGGAACCATCATCGCAGGGTATGCGACCCGGGCTCAGACCGCATACATCTATATGCGGGTCGAATTCCACGAGCAGTTCCACATTGTGCAGAAGGCCGTGGACGAAGCCTACGCCGCCGGATACCTCGGCAAGGGCGTCTTCGGCAGCGACTATTCAATTGACGTGTACGTCCATCGCGGGGCCGGAGCCTATGTTTGCGGCGAAGAAACCGGGCTCATCGAATCGCTGGAAGGAAAACGCGGCTGGCCCAGGATCAAGCCCCCGTTCCCGGCCGTCGAGGGCCTGTTCCGCCGCCCCACCGTGGTCAACAACGTCGAGACCCTCTGTTGCGTGCCCCACATTATCGAACGCGGGTCCGATTGGTTCACCAGCATCGGGCCGCCGCATAGCACCGGGCCGAAGCTTTTCTGTATCAGCGGACCCGTCAAGCGACCCGGCTGCTACGAATCTCCCATGACCATCACCGCCCGTGAACTGATCGAACGACCCGACATGGGCGGCGGAATGCTCGACGGGAAAAAAGTCAAGGCGGTCCTGCCCGGCGGGGCCTCCATGGGCATTTTGACCGCCGAAGAGCTGGACATGAAGATGGACTTCGAGGATCCCCGAAAGTACGGGCTGCTCGGCCTCGGCACGGCCGCGGCCGTGGTGATCGACGAGGACACCGACATGCGGATGGTCCTGCGAAACCTGGCCCGCTTCTACGGCACAGAGTCCTGCGGCCAGTGTACGCAGTGTCGCGAGGGCACTAGCTGGATGCAGCGGATCGCCACGCGCATCGCCAACGGCGCCGGCCGCATCGAAGATCTCGACGTGCTGCTTGAAACCGCCCGAAATATGGGCATGATGCCCGGTTTGAGCATCTGCGGCCTGCCCGACGGCGCGA
>JBGTDB010000053.1:0-3334 GCA_041748515.1 Phycisphaerae bacterium | reverse complement strand
AATCCCGATTCGCTGCCGGCGATTCCTTACTGAACTCAATCAACCGTCGAGTGTTCGAGCCCGACTCAAAACCGTGAGCCCAGAGCCGATCACCAGCAAGACGAATGGATGCGGAGCCTGCCGCGACAGCAGGGCCGATTTCATTCGCCATCGATCTGTCAGAATATGCGGATCGGCGGCGCGTCACCCATTCGGCAATCGTCGGCCCGATCGGCAAATTCGAATTGTCGACTTCGGCCGCGTCGTTGATCGCTGAATTCTCTACCTCAATCTCACGATTCTCTGATTGAGAGTCGATTGAAAACCCGGAATCGGGAACCGGCAGCGTCCCGAATTTCAATGAGAGGTGGTCGAGGCACGGGTTAAGCAGGCTTATCGCGTTTTGCCAGCGTGGTGTGTACATCTCGCAGAGTGCTATATGGGCGGCGGCGGCAACTGACAAGTTTGCCTCCCGCCGCGCACATTCCTGAAAATATTTCTCGGCCCACTCAAAGCGAGAATTCTTGAGTTCCCATTCCGCCAGGGCCAACAAGGCCCGTTGCCCTGCGCTGCCACTCGGATCAAGTTCTGAAATCACGCGCAACTCGTGCCGGGCGGTGCGTCCGTCGTCGGCCAGCCCTCGTACGGCCTCTTCGACTCGTCGCTCCAACTCCGCTGTCGCAATGGCCCTTTCCTCGGAGGAAAGCGACTCCCCCAGGGCCGAGAGCCTGCGAGCCACATTGAAGCGAGCGGAAACCTCAACCGCATCGGCAAGGCCCACGGTCAGCTCGGAATTAGACTCAAATCCGAGGTCAACGAGCATTCGGTAGGCTTCCAGAAATCTTCCCATCGACCGCAATTGACTGGCCGTTGCCAACCGAACGCGCATCTGATGCTGGGGCAGCCTGGCCGCCTCACCGGCCCGATGCAGTAAGACTAGCGATTCCTCCGTCGAGCCGAGCTCGTCGGCATACGCCAGCAACGACTCCATCCGTGCGCGGCGAAAGGAATCCTGGAGAATCCCTGAACCCTCAAGGGCCGTAACGAACTTGTCAGTCAATTCACAGGCGGCCCGAGCATTGCCACTCAGCAACTCTGCCCATGCCAGTTGCGTCACGGCTCGAAGATCGCCAGGGTCGGATTCGTAACGGGCTCGAGCCAGTTGATGGCTGCGTGCCACATCAGGGAATCGACGCACCGACCCGGGATCCAAACTGAACACCGCGGGTTCCAGACAAAGCAGGTTCCCCAATGGCATGTGATTCGGCCCGAGTGGATCAGTTTCAATCAACGTCCCGGCGTGAGCGTCGATGCTCGCGAGGCCCTTGGAGGTTGGAATGAGAATGGTCTCTCCCGCCAGGACGCCCCGCCCGGTCGGCACGGCCGCAGGCCGAGCCTGCCAGACCAACGAACCATCGCGCAGCGAGTGACATGAAGCCCCGCGCCCGCCTAACCAGAACCGATCGCCGAGAGTCGCCAGAATGTATGAACTCTCCGGCGATTCCAGAGCCCATAGAAACTTGCCGTCTGACGCCGAAAACGCCAGAAGCGATCCAAAATCGGGGGAGGCCAGCAAAACCTGACCGCCGGCCGAAATGGGCGCTCCTGGAATCCATCCACTGATGCCTTCCGTAAAGCGCTGAATGGACGCGGAGTGCTGATGGTATTGGGCCGCCCAGTCCAAAGTGCCGTTCGCCGCATCCAAGGCGAAAACGGTCCCATACGCCGAAGGCACATAGACCCGTCCGTTACCCTGGCCCAGAGGCGTGGCATAACGTCTAAGGCGATTCATATCCTTCACCGAGCCGAGTAGCACATCCTGCTGCAAGGCTCCGTCTGACATTCGCAGCATAGCGACGTGAAAATCATTTCTCTTCAGATACGGCACCCATAACTTGTCGGCGACCACAATCGGTACGGATGTGAAAAAAACATTGCCAAGTGCATCCGTCGAAACTCCACTTCTACCGCGTTGCCACAATACGGCACCTGTCTGCGCGTCGAGCGCTATGAGTCGTGTTCCCTCGAGCGCATTGCGCGGCACATTCGGTAGAGGACCGGGCATTAGTGGGGCATTGGGATCCTGGCCGAGGTACTCTCCTCGACCGGTGGCCTCGACAACGTAGACCAATCCCTGGGCGGCGGCGATCAGCCTTGTGGCGTCATCCTCGTATGTCCGGATCGAGGCACCGGAGCCGATAAGCATTCGAAGGTCGGCCGACCGAGTCTGAACCGCTACGTCTTGATCGTCGGCTAGTTTTATATCCCAGATAGGTGTCAGGTCGTCAGGCCACAACGCGACGACGCCGCCGAGCCGGCGGGCGAAGATCCGCTCACCGTCCGTCAGCAACTCGCCGAGACCCAATTGAGGCGGTCCGTTCTGCGAGTCGTCGTAAATCCGATCCCAAACGCTTTCCAGATTTCCGGGAAGCTCATAGCTCCAGGGTGTATTCGCCAACAACGCTGGTGAAATCTCTACCGAACTCTCATTGAGTGTCAGCGGAGATTCCTTGGCTTCAAGAGCCGCAATCCCCGGACGGTTCCGCGTTTGACGAGTCAAAGCGACGCTTTCGGCAACGCTGTCGAGCCACACCGAGCCGCTGGCGTCAGGAAAACTAGCCCGGAACCCAGACAGAACATGGTGGGCATCCTGGTGACGGCCAAGCATAACGAAAGCGGCCGCCCGTTTGGCCGCCAGTCTTTCGTTCGGAATATTTCCCCCAACGGAAATCTGCTCCATGTCCGACAGGAGCGACAGCGCTTCGCCTGCCCGGCCTTCGTCAAGCAGCCACGATGAGAGCAAATCGACAGCCTGGACGCCGACACTGGTCAGAGAATACCGATCCACAAGAGTCCGGAGTATCGCCTCGTCATGCCCATCGCGGGCCCGCTCCAGCAATCCGCGTGCCTTGCCGTCGTAGATCATGCGGTACGCTCGAAGCCCTTCCGGGGGAAGTGTCGAAAGTACGCGTCGGGCATATCGTCGCGAAGACTCAAAAAGTCGACCGTTCTTGACCGACCCGTCCTCGCGGGGAATCAGCGAACCCGTGGCGTCGTCAATGACGCGCTGTAGCGAATCCACGACGAGTTTCCAATCGCTTCGAGACACGGCGTCTTCCGCCCGACCGATCAGGTTGGCCAGTTCCGGCGAGGTCTCAATCAAAATCGGGGTTTGGTCCCACCGAGGCGATTCGTCCTCCGGCCTGATATCGATCGCCCGTCTCTGAAGAACCGGGCGTTCAACACGTTCCCATTGTTGAACCTGTTGAGCGAAGGTTGGTGAATCCAATTTGAACCCCGCATCGCCGAGTCCATCCGCCATCGGGGCCACCAAGACCACAAGGGTCATGGCTCT
>JBGTDB010000052.1:0-6801 GCA_041748515.1 Phycisphaerae bacterium | reverse complement strand
AAGAGTCCGCACCCTCCATATTGTAAACACACATGGCGCAACCGGCTTCGGCCTGGTGCTGATACGATGGGATGATATTGACGGCCGGTGCCTCGGCCGTGGGCGGGTCCGCCGGAGCTTGCTCGGTCGCAGCCCTCGGCTCGACCGACTCAGCTTCTTCAGTCGGCGCCACGGCTGGCGGCGGCTCATTCTTCCTGCAACCGAAAAAGACGACCGAGTGCGATGTCAACAAGACAAACACCCATGTTCGCAAAGCAGTCTTCATCTGAAATCACCTCTTGAACAAAGCCCGGAATCCACCGAATCTATCGCGGAGTTTCCGGAACAATCAGCTCAAAGTCCACCCTGAACGGAAGGGGTCCGAGATCGTCAAACTCGAAACGCACGATCAGGAGCGCTCCGCACGGAAAATCGACCCCGAGTAGCGCTTCAAACGGCGGAGCCATCCCCACAAGGACCGGATCCCCTGAACCGACTCCGGGATCGTAGAACGCAACGCCTTCGATGAACGCCGCCTCGTCGCGCTCGGTATCGGGAAAGTTCCGGTCGATCAGGTCGAGCATGCGCCGACCCCCGACGCTAAGAACGCGGGCGCACTCGAGCAAACCGACGTTCGTGGAGTCATTCCCCTCCAGGGTGCTGCCCTCGAGCCCGAACTGGCTGGCGTCCGGGCGATAATCCGGATCGAATTGGTCGTACGATCCAAACGTGAAGACCGCACGGTAGGGCGTATTGTTGATGAAAACAATCGGCGCCAGGCCGCGCCCGCCCGCCTGATTGCTCCCCAACGACGCCCCCTGGATGATAATCGCCTCGCCCCCGCAACCGCTGAACATCCACGCCGCAAGGCAGATCATGCTCATTTCGAAACGTCGAGGCAAAGGCCATTTCATTTTCGTGAATGCACCGCGGCGCAAACCGATGGTCGGCGAAGTCCGCGGCTGGTCGGCCTTGACGATCAGCGCTTTACGACGTTTGTTGCAACTCACTCTCATCCGCCTCCGAGGCACTTTCACTGGATGTCGCCGCGCGGGAGTCGGCCTTCGAGATTTCTCGAATCACGTTTGTCGCATAAGCCCCGGCCGGGAGGAAGAATGACACGGCCAGGTAATGTCCGAAATCATCCGACCCTTCCTTTGTCTTACCGTCGATTATCGGCACCCGTAGCGGGCGCCGCGCCCCGTCGAGCTTTCCAATGTGTCGGGCCCCGAGTCCGTCGCGGGTCAGCCCGGCTTCGGCGAGCACGTCCGCTTCGATGCGCCCCGGTTCACCGGTCGCTTCAGTCATGCGCCGGCCAAACACCGGACCTGTGGGCGAGATTTCGAAGGTCGCACACCGGGCCTGCTCTACGTCCGCGTCTTCAACGCGAAAGCACGCCCCGTTGGCATGTTTCCACGCCAGGTCGCCGACCATCACCCGGTCGATGTCGGCCATTCTGCGGGCCACGACGCGATTGAAGAGTCCACTCTGAAACGCGGATACCATCAGCCGTTGTAAGGTCCGATCGACAACGCCGAAGGCCTTTTTTGCGTTTCCGCCGGACTTGGCCATCGCGCGACAGATGCGAGCCTGCTGGGAAAACGCTCCGCGCGGCCAGGCGTCCGCAGCTGCCTCAAAATCTCCGGCGTCGAACAATTCACGAGCCCGCTTCGCCGGACCGCGATCGGACGGGCCGGGCCGACCGAGCATCAGCGCTAACGCCGCCGCGTAATCGCCGATCAAGACGAACCGGCCGATTTCCGCATTGTCGCCGCGAAGTCCGAAACGCTGCGAGCCGAACGAATTCGGCAAACCGCGTTTGGACAGAACCGAAAGAACGGCGTCGGCCTGTCGTTTGGCTCCGGGCATGACCTCGCGAATCTTTATGGCAAATTGGTTCCCGGCCAGATGCCCGAGTTTGATCTTGTTCCGATGCCGCGACAGCCGTAACACACTCACCCGCCCAAGCGAGAGCGACTCGATGCGTTCCGGAGATTCGTGTTCGAGGCTTAGCCACTGCCGGGTGACGCCGTGGGCGTCTTTCAGCCCGGCATAGCCGATTTCATGCGGGGCCCGCCCGAGGGCCCGGGCGATGTGGCTGATCGCGGCCAGGGTGGGCAGACCGCGTTTTTCGATCATGAAATAGACGTGCGTGCCCTCGCCGCCGGCCTCGTAAAGCGGTACTTCCTCGACCACGAAATCTTCGTCATGCTGTTTGATCACCCCACCCACGCCGGGAAGGTCGGCGGTGAGGTAAGGAAGCGACTGTTGAAGAAGGGGCGGCCCGCTCATGATGCCCGGTAGTATAGCCGCGCGCCCTCCAAGACGAACGCCCCTCAAATTCGTCCCCTTGCAAATTAGATTGGGTAAGGGCCTTGACCGCGGTCTGCCGGCAAGGTAGTCATTACTATATTAGGTTCTATGGCCTACGTTAAGACGCTCACTCGTGATATGGAGCTTATCCATGAAGATCATCCACTTTACCGGCCGAATCAACGCGAATTGCAATTGCCGAGCCAGATCGACCATGATTTGGATTGGCCGGATTCTTGTCATCGCGGCATTGATGCTTCCGGCGATGGCCATTGCTGAAGTCGACGAAACATCCGGGCCCACTGTGGCCGGCGAACGCAGCCTCTTTGGCCGACCGGTCGCGCCGCTCGAGGCACCGCTGGTGACGGATCGGCCGGATTTCACCGAGAGCACCGACGCGGTTCCATTCGGACGGGTCCAGCTCGAACTCGGTTACACGTTTACCTACGACCGCGAAGGCCGGGAGCGTCGCCGCGACCACACCGCCCCCGAGCTTCTGGCTCGATTCGGAATCTGGGAAAACCTCGAGTTGCGGATCGGCTGGGACGGTTATTCGTGGACCGAATCCAGGTTCGAATTCCAGAATCCCTCTGGCCGAACGGTGACCGGCGACGATTGGGAGCAGGGGGCGAACGATCTCTCGCTGGGCGTCAAGTACAAGTTCTTCGATCAGGACGGGTGGCGGCCGCACTTCGGAGTCATCGGCGAGTTCACCGTGCCTTCCGGTAGCGGAGGCGTTTCCAGCGGCGACGTGGACCCCGGATTGGTGCTGCTGGTGAGCTACGATGTTTCTGATCGCGTCGTCGTCAGCAGCAATATCGGCATCGCGGCGATCAGCGACGACCGGGGACGGTTCGCCCAGGGATCGGCCTCGCTGGCGGTCGGGCTGGCCCTGTCCGAAAAGTGGGGAACCTACGTCGAGTACTTCGGCGTCTATCCCAACGCGAGGCACAACGATTGCGCCCACAGCATAAACGCGGGACTGACCTATCTGATTAACGACAATCTGCAACTCGATTGGCGGATCGGGGCGGGGCTGAACGAAGAGGCCGACGACTTCTTCACTGGAGCAGGCCTGGCATGGCGATTCTGAACGGACCGACGGCCAGGTTGCTGCTATGGGGTAGGAATCTCTATAGAATATCGAACCTATCGGGAGCCGTTGAAAAAGTAAGGCATTCGACCGGCGCGGCCTCGAGGGCTGCCCGCGTAAACCGGAAAGGACAACGATGAAACGACAGAAAGCACGAGGGGCTCTGATTTGCCTGGTACTCGGTTCAATGATCGGCGGATGCGACGCGGCGGACGCCTTTCTTGAGGGGGCCTATGACGGACTGCGAACCGGGGCGGCGGCGATCGTCGCGACCTGGGTGGAAAGCTGGTTCCCCTCGGAAAACTCGTCATAGCGCGGATTGCCGATTTGCGGGGTGCCGAATACGATCCGGCGCGAATGCGCTGGCTTGCTGATTGTGCATACGTCCTCGCCGCGATCGCCTACCTTCCGGTTGCGCTCTATCACGCCGTTTTTCGCGGAAAGAACCGACATGGATGGGGCGAGCGGTTTGGCTGCGTCCCCGATTTCGCACACCGCCCTCTGGCCGGGGCCGGCCGGAACGAAGAGTCGCTTGCGACGGGGAATGGCACGCAGCGCCGGATCTGGATCCACGCCGTTTCCCTCGGGGAAATCAACGCCACGCCAAAGTTGGTCGAGGAGCTGCAATCGCGGATTCCCGACGCTCAAATCGTGTTTTCTACCACCACCGACACCGGGTTTGTCCGAGCCGCATCACTCTACGGCCGGGAACGGGTCTTTCACTTCCCGTTGGATTTCAGCCTTGTCGTCGCCCGGGCCTTGCGGCGAATTCAGCCGGACATGATCGTTCTGGTTGAACTCGAGGTCTGGTTCAACCTGGTTCGAATGGCGGCGCGGGCGGGAATCCCGGTGGCCGTGGTCAATGGGCGGCTTACCGAGCGGAGTCTCCGGCGGCTGCGACGGCTCGGTGGATTCTCCCGCGCAGCGTTTCGCGACCTGGCATGGGTAGGGGCGCAAGACGAAACCATCGCCTCGCGGTTTCGGGCCCTTGGCGTTTCGCCCGATCGAATCGAAGTAACCTCGTCGCTGAAGTGGGACACTGCCCAGGTAATCGATTGCGTGGACGGAAGCGAGTCTCTCGCGGCCGCGCTGGGGCTCGTCCCGGGCGACCGCACCTGGGTTTGCGGCAGCACCGGACCGGGAGAGGAGCCGATCATTCTTGAGGCATATCGGGCCTTGCTGACTCGCCGACAAGCCCAGACTGATGCAGGCACCGATCCTTCTTTCCTGCGCCTGGCTCTTGTCCCGCGAAAGCCGGAGCGCTTCGACGAAGTGGCCCGGCTGGTCGAGTCGGCGGGCTTTGTCTGCGTTCGGCGATCGGCCTGCCCTGATGGGAATCAACCCAAGCACCTACCGGCCAACGCCGTGATCCTCGGCGACACCATGGGCGAGCTGCGCAAGTTCTATTCCATCGCGACGATCGTATTCGTCGGTCGGAGCCTGGTGCCGATGGGCGGCTCGGATCCGATGGAGGTCGCGGCCCTGGGCAGGCCGATGATTGCCGGACCGCACATGGACAACTTCGCCATGCCGGTTCAGGCCCTTGCCGAGTCCGACGCAATTCGCCTCGTCGATTCCGCAAAGTCGCTCGCCGCGACGGTCGAAACCCTTCTGGAATCATCCGATAAACTGGCCGCGATGGGCGAACGAGCCCGGAGCATCGTCTTGCGAAATCAGGGCGCCACGCAACGAACTGCCGAGCGACTCTCGGTGCTTATCAGCCCCGGCCGCGATCAGCCGATTGGTTCGGTATCCGACGCCCGGGCGACGGTGGAATCACCTGCCGGACCTATCATTTGAGCGCCATTGCACGAAATTCGAGTGCAAGGCCGAAAACGCTGTGCCGCTCCGAACTTGTTGACATATCTACGCTATTTCACGACGCTATTTGCATCGCGTAGTCGACCCGGCCGCCCGTGCGGCGACACGTCGGCTTGCATCTTCGGGTAAGGAGTAACCGCCCATGGCCCCCAACAGAAAAGACGACATCGGCTCTTCCCGAATGATCCCGCCTCCGGTGGAGTTCGCCGCCAAGGCCCATGTCGGATCCCTTGAACAATACAACGAGATGTATCAACGTTCGATCGACGACCCGGATGGTTTCTGGGCGGAGGTAGCCGAGGAATTCTACTGGAAAGAAAAGTGGACCAAGGTCCGTGAGTACGATTTCAAGGACAAAATATCAATCGCTTTCTTCAAAGGGGCAAAGACGAACATTACTTACAACGCCCTCGACCGCCATCTGCAAAGTCGCGGCGAACAGGTCGCGATTCTGTGGGAGGGCAACGAGCCGGGCGAGGATGACCAGCTCACATACCGCCAGCTCCACGCGGCCGTATGTGAATTCGCCAACGTGCTCAAGTCCTTCGGCGTCAAGAAGGGCGATCGCGTTTCGATTTACATGCCCATGATCAAGGAGCTGGCCGTCGCCATGCTGGCCTGCGCCCGCATCGGCGCGATCCACTCGATCGTTTTCGGCGGTTTCAGCCCGCAATCATTGGCTGATCGTATCGTCGATTCAGGTTGCGAGACGCTTGTTACCGCGGACGGGGTCATGCGCGGCACGAAGCCGGTTGCACTCAAGGCCAACGCCGACGAGGCCATGGAGCTCGCCGGCAAACAAGGCATGACCATCAAGACCTGCATCGTCTATCGCAGGCTCGGCGGTCAGACCATGCGAATCAACATGGCCGATGGGCGCGACCACTGGTGGCACGAAGTCAAAAGCACGGCTTCGCCCGAATGCGAACCAGAATGGATGGACGCCGAAGACCCGCTCTTCATACTCTACACCTCCGGCTCAACCGGGAAGCCCAAGGGCGTCCTGCACACCATCGGCGGGTACATGGTGCACACGGGCTATTCGTTCAAAACGATTTTTGACTATCACGACGGGGACATCTACTGGTGTACGGCCGACATCGGCTGGGTCACCGGCCATTCGTACATTGTCTACGGCCCGCTTTGCGCCGGGGCCACGACACTTATGTTTGAGGGCATTCCTACTCACCCCGACCCCGGCCGGTTCTGGGACGTGGTGGACAAATACAAGGTGAACCAGTTCTACACGGCCCCGACGGCCATCCGGGCCATCATGCGCGAAGGCGACGAGCACGTCGCCAAACGCGACCTGTCCAGCCTGAGGCTGCTCGGAACGGTCGGCGAGCCGATCAATCCCGAGGTGTGGCTCTGGTATTCCAAACAGGTCGGCAAAAACCGTTGCCCGATCGTGGACACCTGGTGGCAGACCGAAACGGGCGGGGTCTTGATTACGCCGCTTCCCGGGGCCATCCCCACCAAGCCCGGCTCAGCGACGCTGCCATTTTTCGGGGTTAAGCCGATCCTGCTCAATGAGAATAACGAGCCGATCGAAGGGGCCGGCTCGGGGGCACTCTTCATTGAGGAGCCCTGGCCGG
>JBGTDB010000051.1:0-7760 GCA_041748515.1 Phycisphaerae bacterium | reverse complement strand
GAGAGCGAGGAGCGCTTCAACCGACGAAAGCCACGTCCTGACCCCGCGGCAGATCGAAATTCTGACGTTAATCCGCGACGGTCGTCATCACAATGGCTATTCCCCGACGTTGCAGGAGATCGCCGACGAGCTCGGCATCAGCAAAATCACCGTGTTCGAACACGTCGAGTCCCTTCTAAAAAAGGGCATGCTCACTCGCCGTTCCAACAGGGCGCGCTCTTTGGCCTTGACGCCGTCGGTTCGGCTTCCTGACGAGCGGCCGACGCTTCTGCCGGTGGTTGGGCGCATTGCGGCCGGCCGACCGATCGAGGCGATTGAGCGGCAGGAGGTGGTCGACCTGGAGGATGTCTTCACCAGCCGTCATGCGGTGGCCGTCCTCGAAGTCACCGGCGACAGCATGATCGACGAGCACATCCGCGACGGCGACTGGGTCGTTTACGAAAAACGGTCCAACGCGCGGAATGGCGAAACAATAGTCGCTCTGATTGACGGCGAAGAGGCAACGCTCAAAAAGTTCTACAAGGAAAAGAACCGCGTGCGCCTCCAGCCCGCGAATCCGAAATACAACCCCATCTATTCGCGCAACGTCGAGATCCAGGGCGTGGTCATCGGAGTGATGCGAAGGCTGTAGTCTTAGGGATTTGCGCTTGCTCCAGAAGTAGCGCTGGGCTACCTTGGCCGATCTCGAATCAGGAGAGCCACGGAGCGCCACGGTTGGACGTTTTTCAGATCCGGCAATTGCCATTTCTTACGCGACGTAACTTTCTTAACGAGTTTCAGCACCTACTGTTCTGGAGCATTTTTGTCGGGGTTGTCGAGGGTCAGTTTGCCAGCGTCGTCGTTTCGAAGACTTTCGGGGCGAGCGACTTTCTGATCGCCGTGGCGACGGCCGCGCCTTTTGCCGCCAACATTTTCAGCCTGGGCTGGGGAATGCTGTGCATCGGGCGGCCCAAGGTCCGACTGGCCACGATGTTCGGGGCCGGCGCGGTGCTGTGCGTCGGGTCCGTCGCACTGGTTCCCCCAACAGGACATGGCGCCGCCTGGTTCATTGCGCAGATGGCCGCGGGGCAGGTGCTGCTAGCAGGCGTGGTCACCGTCCGGTCGGCGATCTGGAAATCCAATTACCCGGTGGAAGTCCGCGGGCAAGTCGCGGCCCGGCTTCATCGCGTTCGCTCGCTGATCAGCGTCCTGACGGTGCAGGCGGCGGCCGCCATCTGCGACGGCGACCCGGAAGCCTACCGATTCGTCTTCCCCGCGGCCGCGCTGTGTGGTGCGGTCGGCATCGCCTTGCTGTCGCGGATTCGCATTCGCGGCGAGCGGAGCCAATTGCGTCGGTTGGTAAGTGAACAGGCTCGAGGCCAAACGAAATCATCGGGCCGATTGTCACTCTGGCGCGCGATTTGGCCGGGATTCTCGCTGCCGATCATGTGGCGCGTTCTGGTCGAGGATCCCCGATTCTCATATTACTGCGTGGCCCAGTTTCTTCACGGTCTGTCCAATCTTCTGACCCTTCCGGTGGTGGTGGCCGTGGTGACGCGGTCGTTGGATACGGGCGACCGCGGCGGATTCTGGATCAGTACCGGACTGGTCGTCGGCCTGCCCACGCTGGCTTTGCTCGGCAGTGCGTCCCGATGGGGCAAGCTGTTTGATTCCGAAGGCGTGCTGCGGTTTCGCGTCATCAACGTGCTGTGCTGGGCGACGGCACTCCTGTTCGGCCTGATTGGAACGGTTCTTGTGGTCAGTCGCAAAACACCAGGTCCGGGGGAATTCCTGCTGACCGTGGGGCTTTTCGCCTGCCGCGGAATTATTTACGGCATTGCCCAGGCAGGCGGCCACATAGCGTGGAACCTGGGACACCTGCACTTCGCCGACGAAAATCGGGCGGAAGTCTACATGGGGATTCATGTATTCCTGACCGGCGTGCGCGGCCTGTTGGCGCCGCTTTTCGGAATGTGGCTTTGGACGCTGATCGGCTGGCCGGTGTGGGGCATCGCCATCGGGCTGGCCTTTGTCAGCGTGGGCGTCTATGCCGCGCTCGCCCGCACCGACCCGCGCGACACTCACTCATCCAAAAGCCAAGTTTGAGAATTTCTCAGTCGCAACTCTCCGCTATTCGTTTTCCGCCATCGTTTGCGGCGCCTGCCTGGGCAACGCAAGCCAGTTGTACAGCATGAAAACGAGAGCCGTGGCGAACATAATTCCACCGAACGCAAGCCACATGAGGTCCGGCCGCTGCATGTCGCGGGCGAGTTTTCCGTAAAGCTGTCCGGAAAGAATACCGGAGAAAAGATTGCCCAACGCGATGGCCACGAAGTAATAGCCCATGTACAAAGCGGCCTTGTTCGGAGGCGCGATACGCCCGACGTATTCCTGGCTTGTCGGGCTGGCCATCATCTCGCCGAAGGCGAAGGTCACGATTCCGATGATGACGACGATCAGCAGGCCGCCGACCGGTCCGATCATCGTTCCGCCCGCCAGTGCCGGAAGTGAGATGCCGATCGCCGCGATGATCATGCCCACAATCATGGTCGTGAAGCGATGAAACCGGGCCATCATGAATGAAACGAGGACCTGGAACAAGACTATTGCACCGGCGTCAAAATTGATGATGTGTTCGGCATTGACCTGCCGTCCCTCGGTCACTCTTTTCCAGATCAGGGGTCGATAGGCCAGGTCTCGCACGCCCCGGGCAAGCACTTCCGGCGCGACCAACCGCTCGTCTCCGCTGAATCTCTCGGAAAGTTCAACCACGGCCTCAGCCGGAACGAGCGGGCCGTCGGTTGAGAGTCGGCTCATCAGCTCGCCCTTTAGCACTTCGGCTTCGGTGCCGACGATCGCCGGCTGGCGTATCGTCCGAAGCCGATCGTTGATCCGCTTGAGGGCCTGATCAAGCTGTTCATTCGATCGGTCGCGAATGTCCGACGACACGCCCGCAAGAAGCCGGCCAAGCTCGACGGGTGTGATGCGGACCTTGTATTGGAGAATGGTGCGGGCCGCGTCCACAATATCCACCGGTTCAAGCGGCTGGGTCGCCCGCGGTTGATTAATCTGGGCGAGAAGCGCCTGAATTTCTTGAATATCCTCGGGGGTCAAGCCGGGATCGACGGCTAATGCCTTAATCTTTGCCTCGCGATCCATTTCGCCCAGCCGTCTGTCATATTCATCAAGAAGGCTTTCCGCGGCGGCGGGCTGGCTGACGTCAAACTCGTCTAACGAAGCAAGCATCGACGTGAGGTATTCCTGTTGTGCGGTGGTGGTCTCCACATCTTCGAGCAGCCTTTGAATCGATGCCCTTTGTTTTGCGGCCTTGGCCATCAACTGATTCGCCGAAAGCGGCGTCTTTTCTTGAATGACCATTGGTTCAGCACCATTGGCTCGGCGGACCATTCCGTCAAAGAGGGCCAGCACCTCCGCTTCGTCGATGGAGGCAAGATTGTCGATCCAATGCGGCTTGCCAAACGCGCTGAATACCCGCTCGCCGAGATTGACCATCGGCTTGGTGTCCACGAAGTCGCGGATGTATTCGGGCATGGTGATGAAAATCTGCTGGAAGGACGTCCAGAAGCCGGACATGATCAAGAGAAACAGGGCAAAGCGCCAATTGCTGCAATGCATTCGCTTCAGGAACGGATTCCTGACCATACCGCCGAGCCGGGCCGGAAGCCCGCTCCCCTTGGGCAGCATAATGTCATAGAGGAAGTTCGCGGCGAGCCAGCACGGAACGAAGATCAGACAATGATCCCAGGTGAACCAATCGAAACCCTGGTTGGCCAGCAGAAGGGCGATCAGAACGGTAAAAGCCGTAATGAAGAAGCGAAGATTCCCCAAAACCTCCACCATGTCGTCGAATACTTTCCTCAATGTTCGGCGCTGCGCGGACGTCGCTTCAGAGGTCGGCTCGCGGTAGAAAATCGAAACGATGATGAGGTTAAGCAGTGAGAATCCGGAGCAGACGAGGAACACGTTTTCCCAACTATCGCCCCGGACCGCCCCGGTGATGAGTGGGCCGAAGAATCCGCCTATATTGACCATCATGTAAAAAATGCCGAACGCCGTCGCCGAGTTGGATTCATTGGTTAATCGAGCGATGGTTCCGACAATGACGGGTTTGAAAAGGGCGGCTCCCAACGCCACGAACATGAACGCAAACATGAAGGTGACGAAGGCGGTGAACTGCCCGAGCATGTAGTATGAGATGACCATCACCGAATAGGCGATGATGAACATCTTTTTGTATCCGTAACGATCGGCCAGTGCCCCGGTGACGACGGGAAGGAGGTAGAGGAAGAAGGGAACAATGGCCTGGAGCTGTCCGCGCTGCTCGGACGTAAAGCCCAGCGCGCCCGTTTCGACCGGCCCGGTGATGTAAAGCGACGAAACAGCGAAAAACCCGTACCATGACATCCGCTCGAAAATCTCCATGGTGTTGGAGACCCAGAAAGTAGGCGGATAGCTTTTGATCTGGGCGACGAATCCGGGCCTGGGTGCTTCGGACACAAGATTCTCCTTTTGAATGTGGCATGAGGCGGGCCGCGCCTCACCAAGGGCTCGGTCTTGCCAGCATCGCCGGTAGAAACCGGGCGATTAAGTCGCGACAGGGTATCGGGAAGGTATCATGAGGGCAAAGGCTGATTCTGAAGCAATATTCATAAGATGAGGCGCCAATGGACCCGGCCGCGCTATTGCAACAACCCACGTTCCACGGACTGCCCATTGAGCGACGTACGCTCACGCTGAATGGACGGTCGTATCACGCACTGACGCTGAAGGATGCGGCCGATTTGCTGGATGTGCCGGAGTTCGGACGCAGGTTCCTGGAAAGCAACATCGCCCCCTACGGTCTGGAACTCTGGCCGGGAGCGGTCATGCTGGCCGACTATGTCGCCTCCGCCGACCCGGGGCACGGACGTGAGGCGATCGAAATCGGGTGCGGGCTGGGCCTTACGGCGATCGTGGCCACGCACTGCGGCTGGAAGGTAACGGCCACCGACAACGACGAAAACGCCCTATTGTTCGCAGCCTGCAATGCCGGGCTTAACGAGACGACTGTTCACAGATTTGACATTCTGGACTGGAACCACCCGCCGGACGGCGTTCACTTCGACCGAGTATTCGGAGCGGATGTGCTCTATCAGCTCGAAGACCATCCCCGAATTGCCCAGTGTACCCAATCATTACTGGCCCCGGGAGGCGTGGCCTTTTTCGCCGATCCGTTTCGCGGGGTGGCCGATCGGTTTCCTACGGTTGCCCGGGATGCCGGTTTTGCCGTGGAAGTGGTCGGCCGCGAAGCGCGGATGGACAACGGTCGAACGATCAATGGGCGAATCTTCCGCCTTACACGAAACGACGATTGAGCGGTAACGCGTTCGCTTCGACTGTGCGACCTGCCACAGAGGATGCAGCCTTGGCCAAAAGGGCCGACTTCTGAATTCGACTCATGCAATGAGCCGTCGGCGGCGGACATTTATCCTGCGTGCGGGGTGATGTCCGGGTCGAAGGCAGCGGAGCTTTTGGCCCGGACGCTTTTTTGGGGTCAGGCCTGATACAAACAGGGCCTTCACCCACAGCCGGATGGAATGCGTAACCCCGCGGAAACAACCGGTGTTATCGCGGGCCCACAACTGGGCGGCCGGGAGGGACCATTTCGCCGGGGCTGCGCATTTCGCCCGGGGGGACCATTTCGTAGTCGCCCTCATGGGTTTCGCGTTCCGAATCCACCGGTTGGTGGGCCGTCCGCCGCCCGTCGCGGGAATCGTCGCTGTAATCATAAGTTCGGACGGTCTTGTGGGACGACCGGGCGCATCCGGCCATTATCAGAACGACAAGGCATACGGTCATGGAAAGCACATGTCTCAGGTTTTTCATTATAGACCTCTATACAATCACCGGTTTGCCAAATACCCAGAAAACCAATTCCTCAAGTGCCCTGTCGGCGCTGCACGGTGCGCATTTTGCTATGCACGACCGACCAGATTTGGGCGGCGGGAACACTGACCCTGACGGTGGCGACGCCTTCCTCGATAGTCGGCGGGCCGGAGACCGCTCCGGAGAGGACGCCATCGACCTGAGTGGCGATGTCGTCGTGTTGGGTCACGAAATCTCGCACCGTCGTCGAAGACTCGATTCGCAGGCCCTGAATTTGTTCGGTTAGTTTGCGCATCGCATCGAGCTCGGCGGCGCGGATGGCCTTGAGCCGGCCCTGGGCGGTGTCCATGGCGGGGTCGGTGCCCTGGCCGATGGCCACGATCGTTTCAGTCGTCCACTCCGGCATCTGGTGCCCGGCAGCAACGGCCTGCTGGACAAATTGCGGCCGGGGAACGCCGGTGCCCGTGGCCTGGATCATTTCGCGCTGGATGGTCTTCTGTATATTCGTGATTTCGGTTGTGGTCACCCGGTTGCCGCGATAGTGCTCGGCATGGAGCTCTTTGATCTTGGTGATCACCCGCTCGACTGGAACTTCCATGGTCACTTCGGCTATGAGTTCATCATCATGGAAATAGGTGCGTCCGACCGGCGAGGCGCCGATGACGATACCCTGAGCCTTCGCGGTGATCTCATCCGATTCGGTCACGAAATCCCTGACCAGCGTTTCCGAATTCAGCCGCACGCCCTTGATCTGTTCGAGCAGCTTGCGCTGGGCGTCCACCCGCGCAGCCTGCTCCGCCATGAGGCGCGCCTGAGGCCCGACCGTCCGCCAGATTGGCGGAACGGTCATCATGGGAGGGGCGTACGCCGGTGGGAGGGGCTCGATCACGTCCTCGATGCCCGCTGGAAGGCCCGGTGGAAGTTCCGGCCGGGGCGCCCCGGTGCCGGTGACGCGAATCACGTCGGATTGAATCCGCTTCTGAATGTTTTCGATCTCGGTCGTGGTGACGTGTCGGCCGTGGTAGTGCTCGGCGTGAATCCGCTTTAGCGTGGTGACCAGCTTCTCGACGGTGACTTCGGCATCGACTTCGGCGACGCCGTCTTCGTAGTATCTGGGCTTGCCCAGCCGAATGCCTTTGATGAACGTATCGACGGCGGTGCGGATCTCGTCGCTTTCGGTGACGAAATCACGAACGTAGGTATCCGACGTGATTTTCACGCCGTAGACGGACTCGGCCAGCTTGCGATAAGCGTCGGCCTCGGCGGCGCGCTTGGCCAGCAACTTGTTCTGTGCTTCTTTGGCCGGATCCTGGGCATCGGCAATTCCCCATGAACCGCCCATGACAACTACGGCCGCAATGATCGACATAACCGACCTGGACTGCATAGTGAGATCTCCTGGCTAATAACTTTGGACAAACGCCTCAATCGTGATTACGTGCTTCGCGCTGCGCTAACTCAAGCCTCTGCTCAACGACCAAGCTAAGGGTTACCGAACCATCCGGGCCGGTGGCTTACTCAGCCTTTCAACCTGCGGTAAAAGGTGTGGCATGGGAAGCTCGCCCTTTACTTCACCTCCAAGTCGGCAAAGCCACACCCACTAGAATTCCGGTTTCAACGCTGAGACGGCGGTGCCACATTGGGTCTGAAGCCTGGCGCCACGGGACGCCAAAAATCTGTGCCTAACGTCGCCGGCGAATGGGCATTGCCGGGCAGCCTCGTTACCAATTTGTCGCTCCCACCATAAGACACGCGCCGGAAACGGACGTTGGCGGCGAAATTCCGGGCGGCATCGGCCATCGGCCGCGGGTCCGAAACCGGCAGATCGCCAGACCACCATGGTATCACAATAGGCAATCGTTGCGATTCGGCAACATCGGGAGAAAAGCAGAAAG
>JBGTDB010000050.1:0-6494 GCA_041748515.1 Phycisphaerae bacterium | reverse complement strand
CCCAGGACGGTGAACCAGGCCAAGCCGTTCCACACATGCCCGTTCCATTCGAAGATTGAAGGACAGGGCATCAGGTCGGCCCGCGAGAAGGATTCGTGAAGGTCGGCCGTCGTTGCGACACAACTCAATGGCGTGAGATTGACGAGAATCAATCCGATTGTCAGGACCAAGGCGCCCGCCTGAAACGGCGCTTCAAGGCAAAGTTGAAGAACGCCCCGGACGCCACTGAACCGACGGATCAGCATACCTGTTCCGTAACCGAGCCCCGTGCCCATTATGTTTAGCATGAAGTCCAGGCGGCTTGCGACGCGCGACGAGATGAATACTTGAGAGAGTTCGCAGAGCAGGCTGACGGCTGCCCCAATTAGAATCGCGCCCATCAAGCCTGCCGACCATGGACTCTTGCGTGTCGCGCAAAGCGCGAAAAGGACGCCAGCCGGGACGTAGATAATCAGATTCGTAAGAAAGTCTTCCAGTGAAGTCTCGGCCCAGGGAAACAATGCGGCAAACGGGATTTCGCGAGGCGGGAGCACCCAATCAAACGGCAGTAGCGACGCATACATCAGAAGTGCGGCATACGCTGCCAGCCACCACGGCGGAAGGCGCAGCCCGGACGTATCGGCGATAACCGAAGCGCACGGCGCGTTTCTTCCGTTGGTGTGCCTGGACATTATTCCCCCTCGATTCGGTTTCGAAATGGTAGGCTGCCGGCCCGCGAATGGCGCGGCGGGACGAGAGTTTTTAAATTCCCCGACTTCGGTCCGAGAATCGCTCGAAATGAGCCGGTTTGGCTTCGGAAGGATTCGTGCCGGGGTCGTTTCGTCCAAAAATGAGAGCCGGCATCGGTCATGAAGCCTCTTGGCCGTAGTTAGCGTTTGCCGTTGGCGAGAAGCGGTTCGGGATAGCCAAGCACGTCAATTGGGCCCCGTTGACTCGCGTCATCCACCTGGATTCACTGTCACTCGGTTGCTGACTGGAATCAGGGCGTGAGCAATTCAGTGTAGTTCGGCTACAATGGGTAGCGCCTTCGGCGGATGAGGTTGCCGTGAGCCTCGTTGTTCTCCGAAACGAGCTGTAACGATCGGGTAGGCAAGTGACAGTTCATCTCGTTCGATTTCTGACCATGTTGGCCACGCTCGCGGCCGGGTGGTTGTGGCTGATGCCGCGGGCCGGGCGAGAGGCCGATCTGCACGTGGCGTTCGTCGAGCGTTCGGCCGAAGCCGGCTGCGAAAACACACATTCGAAGGTGCAGCTTGCCGACGTTTTCGACAACATCATGCCTTGGCTCTCATCGGTAGGGGCGGCGGCCGCCGCGGGCGATTTCGACGGCGACGGCTTTGCCGACGTTTATGTGACCAATTCCGGCCGGGGCGATTGCAATCGACTGTTTCGCAACCGAGGGGACGGCACGTTCGAAGACGTAACCCAACGGGCCGGCGTCGGCTGTTGCAATCCCGAGGGCGCGGCGATGCACGCTGTCTGGGGCGACGTCAACAATAACGGGCGGCTCGACCTGTACGTTGTGAAATGGGCCGAGCCCAACCAGCTCTTCATCAACAATGGCGACGGAACCTTTGAAGATGTCAGCAGCGCCGCCGGGGTTGATTATTGGGGCTACGGTAACGGGGCGACGTTTCTCGACTACGACCGTGACGGCCGGCTCGACCTTGTCGTCGGGAACTACTTCGCCGAAAGGGTGGTCGATCCCAGAACCGGGGAGCGAGTTCGCAACAACCTCTGGGATCCGGTCACCACGCGGGTGATGCACGAAACGTTCACTCATGCCGACAACGGCGGGCGAAACGTACTTTATCGAAATGTCACCGAGGACGGCCGCGTGCGTTTCGAAGACGTCACCGAATCGGTCGGATTGAAATTCACCGGCTGGACCCTTTCGGTCGGATCGGGCGACCTGAACAACGACGGCTGGCCCGACCTGTACCTGGCCAACGACTTCGGCCCCGACGAATTCTACCTGAACACCGGGGCGGCCGAGTTTCCGCCACGATTTCGCCTTGTCGTCGATCCACGCGGGCACCCCGGCATCGGAAACGACTGGTGGAAGGGAATGAACGTCGACATGGGCGACGTAAACAACGACGGGTACCTGGACGTCTACGTCACGAACATCCTCCAACGGAATTACAAAACCGACGAGGGAAACATGCTCTGGCTCAATACGCCCGATCCGGTATTTCCCGGCGGGCGCGGTTTTGTCAACGTCGCCGAGAAGTCCAGCACGCACGACGGCGGCTGGGGCTGGGGTGGGAAGTTCGCCGATTTCAACAACGACGGGCTGCTGGACATTTATACGGTCAATGGTTTTGTGACCGGCGACGAGAATCGCAATTACTGGTTCGCCATCCAGGAAATGGTGACCCAGACCAAGAACCAGACCGTCGATGCCGCTGACTGGCCGGTTATGGGCACCCGCGACCTGTCCGGCCGTGAGCGGGGAAGATTGTTCATGCAGATCCCCGCGCAGCGGGCTTCAACCCGCGCGGAGTTGCGGCATTCTGAAGATCCTCCTGATCAATCGAACTCACCATCAGACCATCGGAGCCTACCGGTTTTTGCTGAAATGGCTGAGCGGGCGGGCATCTCCGACTTGTTCAATGGGCGGGGCATCGCCGTAGCCGACTTCAACCACAGCGGCTACCTCGACATGTACATCGCCAATCAGGGTGCGCCGGCGACCTACTACGTCAACATCACCGGCCGGCCGGCGGTCGCGCCAGGACGTGATGTCGTTGGCGGCGATTCTCCCGCCATGAATGGCGGGGCTCGGGAAGAGAATGGAGGGGGTCGCACAGGAGATGTCGGGGCTCGGCCCGGGAACGGTGGGGGCCGTACGGATCCAAGCTTTCTTTGGATGAAACTTGTCGGAAGGCCGGACCGGCCGGTGCGGCTCGGAGCGAGGTCGCTCGCCTCGACGACCGATGCCGTCGGGGCTCGCGTCACCGTGCAGACGACACACGGTCTGCAAATACGCGAAGTGCAGGGCGGCATGGGATTCGCGTCGCAGTCGGAACACGCCGTACACTTCGGCATTCCAGAGCCTGAATCGATTCGGCAGATCGAAATCCGTTGGCCCAGTGGGCGGGTGCAAGTCTACGAAGGCGAAAAGGCCCGTGCCCTGGTCGGTCGGCATATGACGATCGTCGAATCGGTGGAGGACGAAACGTCATGACCACGAACTCCCCTGGCGACGGAAGTCTGTTCGCCGATCGAAGATCGCGCACGGCGTTGGCGGCCGTGGCGGCTGTTGTAACATGCGGCGTGGCCATCGCCGCCTGGTCACGCGTGGGACTCCTCGATTTGCCCTCCGTGCCGCGTTCGACCACTGCATCGGAATCCGGTCTGGACGACCTGAATCAGCTTGCCTGGCTGGATGATTATCTGCGTGCCGACCGGTCCCTGGGACTGGCCGTGCCCATGCCCGGGTTCAAGCCGCCCGCGCTGGCATCGGAGGCGGCGGTATTCGTTCGATCGGGAATCTTCAAGATCGCCGACGGCGAAGCCCCAGGCGGATTGGAGAACATCCGAAAAGGCGTGCGAATGGCCCCCGACAATCTGGCGATTGGCAATGTCTATCGCATGGAAGTGTTTCGCCAGAGACGCGAGTACCTGGCCGAGGCTCGGCTGCGAGGATCTTTGACGCCCCAGTTTCCTCCCCACCTCGAAAGCCAGCCGATTGTTTTCTTTGAGTCGCTGGTTGCCGAATTTCAAACGCGTGAGACCAAGCTGCAACTGGCCCTTGCATGGGTCGATGAGATGCTGCTCTTTCCGGCGCTAGAGATCAAGGCACCGGCCAGCGTGCAGGCTGTGGATATCCTGACCGAGGTTATCGAGAACGGAAACGAAAACTATGTACCGGCGCTGTTTGCCCGGGGGCTGAATCACCTGCACAGGCCGGCCCGGCTTGTCTGGCCGGAATCGGCGAAAACGCCGCCCGACGCGGCCGTGCGCGATATTGCCCGCTGTGTGGCCGTCGGCCGCCGAATCGATGCCGGGTCCAGTGGTTTGCAGGCCTTCCTGGCTATGACGCTCGGCGACGCCTACGTCAAGGCCGGACGCAATAACGTCGCTCGTTCGTGGTGGCAAATCGCCCAGAACCTTTCGCACGATTCAAATGTTCAATCGGCGGTACGGCGGCGATACGCCTGGAACGACGAGGAAATCCTCGACCGGCTCGAGCAGGAACTCGACCGAGCCCGGGCGGAACTGGAAGACCCAATGACGGACCTGGCCCTGATGTGGAGATGACCGCTGGCTAGGCCAACGGGAAAAATCCGTGAAAGTCGTCATCCCCAGCATCAAAGACCCTCGCATCATGATCGCCGCCGCGCTCACGCTGTGGACGGCGCTCGGCCAGACGGCCTATTACTTCAACCGCGATCCCGTCGATCTACTGGCCGCGTTGGGTGTGGCATGCGCCCTGGATTTCGCCATTGCCGCCCTTTTCTTCAGACAGATCACCATTCCATTGAGTGCCTACATTACCGGTCTGAGCATTGCGATCCTGGTCGAGAGCAACGATTGGCGGATCTACGCCGTCACCTCGGTCTGGGGAATCCTGTCCAAATATCTCCTTCGTGACAACAAGCGGCACTTCTTCAATCCGTCCAATTTCGGAATCGTGATGGTGCTGCTATTCGCCCACGGAACGGCCAGCATCGCTCCGGGCTCGCAGTGGGGAGCGGACTATCAAATCGCGGTCGTCATCATCGCCTTGGGGCTGATGATGATGCGGCGCGTGCGGCGACTTGACCTGGCCCTGGCCTGGATGTTCGGCTACATCTTTATGGGTCTGCTGCGGATGGCTCTGGGGCAGGGGGGGCTGGTGTTTGTGCTGGGGCCGATGACCGGGGCCGAGTTTGCGTTGTTCACTTTCTCCATGATGCCCGACCCCAAGGCCTCCCCGCCGACTTCTCGCGGCCGCATCGCCTGGGGGCTGTCCATCGCCGTGCTGGACGGGCTGTTGCGCTACATGGAAATCCGCTATTCGATGTTCTATGCCCTGTTTATCCACACGGCCATGCTTCCGATCATGCACGCCGTCGCGGCTCGGGCGGGTTTTCACGAGGCCAGCCCGTGGCGGCTCTGGGAATTTCCGTTTGGTCGCCCGCCGGCTACGTCCACTGCTATGACGGACCGACCCGCGAATTAGCTGAGGGGATCGGTTCGTAATCGCGTGCTTCTACCGCGTGGTCGGGCTCGTGATACAATTGGCGCATGACCACCAAGACGGATCAGGATGTATTCCGTGCCGATCAGCTTGTCGCCAATCGAGCGATGGTGCTGGTCATAGACATTCAGGAGAAGCTCCTGCCGCTGATTCGCAATCCGGAGATGGTCGTCACCGGGGCGAGGAAGCTGCTTGATGGCTCGCACATCTTTGCTTTGCCCGTTTTGGCCACGGAGCAGTACCCAAAGGGAATCGGGAGGACCGTCTCCCCCGTGTTGAACTCAGCACGACAATGCGGGGCGAAACTGCTTGAAAAGGGCGCTTTCAGCGCCTGGGCGGAGCCTGGTGTGCGCGAAGCCATGCTGGCGATCGACCGGCCGCAGGTGATCTTGACCGGGATCGAGACGCATGTCTGCGTTCAGCAGGCCGCGCTGGACCTGGTTTCGCGAGATTACGACGTATACGTTTGTGCCGACGCGGTCGGGTCGCGGACCGATCTGGATCATGGTACCGCGCTTAAGCGGATGCGGTGCGCCGGCGTTTTTGTGACCACCGTCGAAAGCGTCCTGTTCGAGTTGTGCCGGCGATGCGATGCACCCGAATTCAAGCAAATGCTCGAGATTATTAAAAGATAGAACGCGGGGCTGCGCTCGATGGGTTCAAGACGATCCAGACGGCTAACGGCGTTGCGATCGGCGAAGCAGCACGGTGCCACCAAGGGCCAGGAGGGCTAGCGACGTGGGCTCAGGAACGATGCTGAGTCCGGAGAAGCCGCTTCCGAGGATGATTCCGTCAAAGTTACCGACAAAGAACTGGGCGCCGGTCATCGGATCGAACGAATACAATTCATTGGAACCCGGCCGGGTTGCGTTGGGTCCTGACGTCGTGAAGTAGCCGGTTCCGCCTTGCATGGTCATGCCGCCGATGCTGCCTATTTCCGCATGAACTTCGGCCAGACTCTGCAAGGCCCCGGTTGACGGATCGATCAGGGCGAGCTGTTGATCCGTGCTGTCCAACCCGATCAACATGCCGTCGGCGCGCCAGGCCAACCCGGCGATATCGTGCCGCTCCGCACTGCCATCCGAAATGGTTCCGATGATGGACGCCTGCCCCGTGTTCAGGTCGAGTGTGAACAACGACGAAAGCGTGATTCCCGCGTTCACGCCATAGGCGGTTCCGTCGGGACTAAAGGCCACTCCACCTTCGAATTTGAACGTATCGAGGTCGCCAATCAGACTTACGCCGCTAACCGCATTGAGCGAAGGGCTGAGGTCGATTTGGTACAGCGCCGACGACGACCCGGTCG
>JBGTDB010000049.1:0-8265 GCA_041748515.1 Phycisphaerae bacterium | reverse complement strand
GCTTCATTAAGTCGATTGACGATCTCCTGACCAGAATCTAGTCCAAGGAGAATCTCGTATTTCTACGGACGAATGCTGTAGGCGTAGGTCACGCCCGCACCGAAGTTCGGGGTCTCGCCGACGCCATCAAGTCCGACCGTGACGGCCATGCCGAGGTTGGACACGTCTGACATCTGCCACTGCCAGCCAAGTTCAACCAGATTGATATTGCCGTTTCCTGTATACCGGCTGCTGCGGTGAACATAATCCGCAACCCAGCGAACCGATCCGTCCGCGTTCAGCGGGCCGTCCAAACCGAACACGGCACCCCATTGAAAGTTGCGATTGTCGACCTCTCGCGGGCCGGTATATCCAGCCTCAAAGCCTCTCTTAGTTCCTACCAAACTCTTGTCGTTGTCATTATTAACCGTAATGCCGAAGACGTTGAAGTGCGAACGAATCCCGCTGTCGTAGTCGTTGGTCAGGACGAGTCGAAGCTCGGCATCGACGCCGTTCGATCCATCACAGGCCGGGATCCGGGCCTCACCAGAAATGGCCATGGCCGGCCGGTAACCTTCCTGGTCGCGGAAGCGATAGAGGAAGCCGACGTACGGATCGTAGTTGCCTTCATTGAACGGGCCGCGATTTCCGCCATCGCCAACCCAATTCACGTTATAAGCCCAGACCTCCCAATTTTCGGCGATACCCCAGACAATGGCCGGGCGAATGACAAAATCGTCGCTCGAATTTCCAAGGCTAGCCGGAGAGCTCGCTGTTTCCCAAGTGAAATTGAATCGCAGGTCAACCGTTCCACAGTCCACTGGGACTGCGTCCTGCATCGACCACAAAGGAGACAGCAAGTCAGCGCCGCCATCAGTGACAACCCTCGTTGTCGTCGTCGTCCTAATCGTCGTCTGATCGGACTCCTGGGCAAACACTGCCCCGCCAACTGCAAGAACTCCAATAACGCAAAGCGATCGCTTCATAATTTGAACTCCATTTTAGAACGTTTGAGATCTTACCACGACGGGCCGCGCCGCCCGCCGATGGTTGCGTACGCCAAAACCGTAATCTACCGAAATATCGGCCCGCGCCAAGTGATCGCTACCCTCATTTCAAGAAGATCGACGGGAATCGACGCTTCCACGTCGAGAATTCACTAACAGTAATACGTCATAACCTATTGTAAACAAAGAACTTACGTACGTAGTTACGGAGACGCTACTGGCAATGAATTTTTCAGGCGTCGCCAACCTCACGAACCTCCGAGCCGCGCCACTGAAACAGGTGATAAAATAGATAATCCCTTCGCGGTCTCGGCAGCCTTTCCAGCAATTTGATCTTCTACAAAGAGCTTCAATACGTAATCCCCGGCCGGCAGTGTCGCCGGAATTGTCAGCCGCTGGGCCAGAAAAAAGTCGCGACGACGATGTCGGCATCGATCCACGATTTGCGGTTCATCGCGCGCCCAAACCGATCGGCCATCGGCGGTGAAGAGTTCGACGCGCGACGCAAGCCTGGTCTCAAACAGACCGTCCTCCACCTTCTCGGCACGGAGGTCGCTGAGCTCGGAATAGAGAATCGTCGGAATACTCCGCCCGGCAACAAAGGACTCGTGCGCCATTTCCTCATACATCCCAAACGTCGAGACCTTGCTGCATAGCGCCACCCCCACGATTCGCGGATCGGCTTTCTCAGCCATCGCCAGTCGCAATGCTTCCAGTCGATCGAGAAAATCCCGGGGATCCAGCATCGGATTACGGGCCAACCGGCGAACCACGATCGCGGCTTCAACGAGCGCCGAGAGCATCGCCCTTGAGTCCTCGGGCAAATCCGGTGAAACGGTTATCGCATCGTCGTGAAAGTCCGCCGCGAGCTGCACCAGCCGCAACCGCCAATGCGATTCGAAATCGTTATTGGCTGTGACATCATCCCGAAGCCTGGAAATAAGCTGCTCCAGCGCGTCGCGGTGATTCGGGGAAGGAGCGTGCATCGGAGCATTGGTGATGTTTGCCTCGGGCTTGGTCGTTGCCGTCGTCGATTCGTCGGTGCGCACTGAGATCCGTTCAAGAGCCGGCAGCGCGACCGTCGGCAAGGCGCCGGTGCCGACATCCATCTGGATATTCGCCGAAACCGCCGGGACCGCCTCGTTCAAACTCCCGTTGTCCGCGCTCGTCAAAGACGGCCGGCCCGCATCGACTCCCGCAGTATCAGGCAATCCGGACGTCTGCCCGGAAGGAGACTTTGACGGCGCAGCGGAAAAGAGAACCGGGTCGGCAGCCGTTCGGCCTGTTGTTGGCGGAGAGAGCCGATACTGCTGGGTGCGAAGGAGAAAATCCTCGACGGCGGTTAGCGCTTCGGTTTTTTCATCGCCATCCGTGGTCTCCCCTTGGCCGGAATCGGCGACTTTGGAATGGGCCGCCGCTCCATCCGGCATGGCCTTCGGCGACGGGGTTACACATCCGTTCCCGGCGACGATGGCCGCGGCCGAAAGAAAAACGCCTCGGACCCGAAGTAAACCTCGGAACCAGCCGTTGACTATGGATTTGATATGCATTCGGCCCTCCTAGCCGGTGCCTGCGCGAAGGCTCCGCCCTCGCGTGGAATAAGTCACGATGAACCTCTCGAGCGCCGCTTCGACACCCGCCGCCCCGGTCTTGATGGCCAGGTCGGCGGCCAGCAAATCTCGCTGCATTTGCAGGAGCGTGCCCTTGTCAATCGACCGGAGCCGTCGCTCCACAGTTGCCGGATCAGCAAATAGCTTCCTCGACAGCGCATAGGCGTTAACGCCCGATTCGTACTCCATTCTCGCTTGCAGAGTCCGGCGAACGGTCGAGGCCAACCCGGCAACGGCCAGGGCCGGAGCCGCTCGATTCGTCGCCAGAACCTGGTCCCACTGCTTCAACGCTTCGGCGGCGTGGCCGTCGAGAACGGCGTCCATAACCGCGAAGACCTGTTCTTCGCGACTGTGCCCGCATAGAGCGTTGACATCTTCTACCGTAATGGCCGAACGCTCGCCGACGTAATCCGCCAGCTTGGAAAGCTCCGCATCAAGCTTTCCGGGAGAATCGCCTACCTGCTCCTTGAGCCTTTGCACGACGGCCGAAGCCATGTTCTTGCCATATTCGGAACGCGCCCGTTGCGAAATCCAGGCGTTTAGCCCTTGTCGATCCGGCGGCTTTGCCAGAACAACCTCTCCCGATTGCGTGATGATCTTGTGCAACCGAGTCGTAGAAGGAAAGGTCTGGGCCGCCAGGATGAGTATCCCCATATCCGACGGATCGCCGCAATAGCGCTCAAGCGCCGGTCGATGAGCGGTGATGAACTCGTCCGCATCATCAACCACAACGATTCGGATCCCGCCTAGCAGCGATGGTGTACGGGCCTCGTCCAGGACTTCGGCAAGTTGTGCTTCGCCGCCGCGAAACTGAACCACATCCGGTGTTTCTCCGTCACCCCCACCCGAGCCGAGCCGCTTAAGCAATCCATCCAATGCCTGCCGCCGCAAATAGCGGTCGGAACTGACCACGGCGTAGATTCGTTTTCTCGCGGCGGCGGGCATCGTTTAACTCAGTAATCGCATGAATCCAGCGGCACGGAAGCGTTACGGCCGGCCGGACAGCCTGTCCGAAGCGCTCAGCGGCTTGCGGACCGGGCGATCTAAATCAGACCGCCCGAAGCTGGACATCAACGCCAGCCGCTGCCGTGCATCCGCAATGACCGCGGTTGCCTCTGGATCAATGCGACTGGCCCGCAAATAGCACTCGCGGGCAAGCAACTCATCACCCTGAAACACCGCCACATCGCCCAGCGCCAGCCAGATTTCAGCATCGTCGGGGCGATACCGCAAGATGGTTCGCAAATGCTCGGCCGCCGCCGGATAATTTCGTTGATCCCGCTGTGCCAGCGCCGCTCCGAGCAGCGCCGCTCGATCCTTCGGACGCTGTTTAAGCGCAATCTGAAACGCATCAAGTGCCCGTTCCGAGTCGCCGACGGCAAGCAACATTCGTCCCATTTCGGTGAACGCTTCCGTGGCCGTCGGGTCGAGGCGTACCGCGTCTCGAAGTCGTGCGATCCCTTCGACCAATTCGCCGCGCTCGTCGTGCTCCCGAGCCTGCGTAACCAGCGCCGCCACACGCTTTCTTGCCCGCTGCGAACCGCTCAGCGTCGCATCATCGTCCGGAAGGAACCCGCTAAAAAATTCGGAAGTTCCGACAGTCGTTGACAGCGGCATCGCCGAAGGAATCTCAAACGGTTGTTCCTCACTATGCGACTGATTGCCACCCCGGTCAACCGCCGAAACACGCAGGCGAACCGGGCCCATCATGTCATCCGAAATGCGCCAATCATACAAACCCGTGTTGGCCAGCGGCTCGGTATGAATAGCCCTCCAATCGCTGCCACTCTCGAATTTATAATGAATCGAAATCGGCCTGGGCTCAAGATGCGCATCAATCGCCGTCCATCGAACCTGCACGACCCGCGCTTCGGCCGATGGCGTCATTCGCGCAGGATGTATCTGCACAACTGGCGGAGTGAAGTCCACGAATACCGAAATCTGTGGTCGGGTCGATGCAACCGGCCGCCCGCTCGAGGAACCGGTCGCGTTGGTCAATACTACGAAGAACCCGAATTGACCCTCCTCCGCCGCCCGGAAAACAACCGGTGAATGGCGATCCTCGTCGGTGCCATGGAATGTCCACGTCCGGCCGTCGTCCCGCGTGTACCACAGCTCGACCCGCTCCAGCGGCAAGGCCGTGGCATTGGTCTCGTATTCGATTTCAACGGTCGATTTCTGTGCCCGTATGATGGGTGCAGCCGCGAATACCTCACACGACAGGACTGCTACAATAATGGGAATGCAGAATTGCAAAGTGTTTCGCGGCATCAACCATACCTGCCCCGAAGGATGTAAACCAGCCTTTGACCGCCTCCAGCGGCCGTCCTTGGGCCATATCGACAGCCGGGCGACTTACTCTTCACGAAATGGCAAGCGAACGCACGATCCCGGAAGCCCTCCGGAATAACGGAATGGAAAGCGACCATCCCGGCGAGTTCAGGTTCGCAATCGTAAAATAACGTCACATTGACTATTTCGAATCCATACAGACTATTCGCAGTCTATTGCACCGCCGATCTCGCAGAATCGGTCAAAAATCGCGTTTTCGATTGATTGTCGTGGGATTTATCGGGCGAGTCGGGACGATTATGATGGTGGGGTGGCTTTGCGCGGGGGTCCGGCTTTGTTAGACTTCCGCCCCGCATCGCCCCTGATGGGTGATGCAGTGGACAGTGTGACCTATTGGCACGTTCGGAGAATCCTCGATGCAGGAATATGAGCGTTTGAAAGAACTGGTTGAAGCGGCCGCGGACGATATCGCAAAGGCTTCCGGTGGAAACAAGGCTGCGGGAACGCGCGTTCGCAAGTCCATGCAGGACATAAAGGAAACGGCCCAGGCCGTTCGAAAGAAAATTCTCGAGGTTCGGTCTGACGGATCCCCCCAATAAACTCCGCTTTGCCCGGTTAATTGGTCTTGCTGGGGTTTTATCACCATCGCGAGCCGGGATTGCGTTTGAATCGTGTTGTCCCCGCTTGTCAGTTTGCGGATCTCCGGGCGAAAAAGCTGAGGGCCGGAGCTTGTACGGCTGTTTGCTTGCAGGCCTTGGGGGTCTTGCTGTTCCAGTTGAATCTCGGACTTTGGACCTGAAACAAAATCGCTCTTGATATTCGCTATGCCGCCTCCTCTTCTTTTCCCGCTTTCGGAAGTTGATCTGGAGCGGACAATCTGGAATCGCAAACAGATCTACAGCCGACTTCCACATGATTACGAGTTTCGATTGCTGGACGGCGTCTGCATGTTCGATGCGAACGAGCAAGCCATCCTAGCCTACGCGGACATCAAGGAAGACGCCTGGTGGGTACGGGGCCATGTCCCCGGCCGGCCGATTCTCCCCGGTGTCTTAATGCTCGAAATGGCCGCACAAACCTCGGCCGTACTCTTGAAGTTGGTGGACCCGGACCATCAGGATTTCATTGGCTTCGGCGGCATCGACAATTGCAAATTCCGGGAGGCTGTTACGCCCCCATCCAGGCTGTTTCTCTTGTGCAAGGGAACTGAGTACCGCCCCCGCCGCATCATCTCTGCGACCCAGGGCGTAGTTAACGGCCGCCTCGTCTTCGAAGCCACCATTACCGGATTGGTTCTTCGTGATTGAGTTCCAGCCGGACCTTGAATGGACCTGTGTTATTGCGGCCGCGACGGGCCTCAACTAAACAACGAGATCCTGCTGCGCGGGCGCGAATGTCGAATATCGAATTGCGAATTCGCTCTTTGGCATTCGCCAGTTTGCACTGCTATGTCAGAGGTTCACCCCAAGACTTGCGCGAGAATATTGAACATCCTCCTCTGCAATATTCTAATCACTGATCTCAGGATGGTTCCGGACTGACGATGGCCTTGGGCCGAAGATTGAGTACAGAACGGGCAGCACCACCAGCGTAAGCAGCATGGATGTCAACACGCAGCCGATGACCACGGTGGCCAGCGGGCGCTGGACTTCGGCACCAACCCCCGTGTTGATCGCCATGGGAGCAAACCCAAGGCTCGCCACCAGGCCGGTCATCAATACCGGCCTCATGCGGGTCAGCGCCGTTCGGCGAATGGCATGTTCCAGCGGCACGCCCTTGTCCAGCAGCCGCCGCAGGTACGAAACAAATACCATGTCGCCCAGCACCGAAACGCCGGACATGGCCACGAATCCTATCCCGGCCGATACGCTGAACGGCAGGTCGCGAAGGTGCAACGCGAGAACTCCCCCCACCGCAGCCAGCGGAAGCGTCGTGAAAATGCGAAGACAATCGGATACCCGGCCGTAGGTTATATAGAGCAGCGCGAAGACCAGTCCCAAGGCAATCGGCACCACGATCATCAACCGTCTGCCCGCCCGCTCGAGATGCTCGAACTGTCCCCCGTATTGAATAAAATAGCCTGAAGGCAAACGAACTTCCTGTGCGACGCGCCTCTGGGCCTCGTGCACGAACGAACCCATGTCGCGCCCGCGGACGTTGCTTTGCACGATAATCCGCCGCTTTCCCCACTCACGATTGATCGTCGAGGGCCCCTGCACCACGCCCAAGTCGGCCAATTGCGAAAGCGAAAGCTGCTGCCCGGCCGAGGTTCGAATTGGAAGCCGCGAGATGCGTTCCGGTTCATCGCGATACACTTGCGGAAGCCGGAGGGTGAGCGGAAAGCGAACCTGCCCCTGGCGAATTTCGCCGACTTCAATGTTGCCCAGGGCGGCGACGAACTGGAGCACCTCGGCTGCGGGTACCCCGAATCGGGCGAGATGGTCCTGTCGCAATCGCACCTCAAGCACCGGCTGGCCGGTAAGCTGTTCGGTGACCACGTCGGCGTTGCCTTCGATGCTTTCGACAATCCGCTCGACCTGGGCGGCGATGGATTTCAGGGTCTCAAAATCGTCGCCGAAAATCTTGATGCCAAGGTCGCTGCGAATCCCGGCGACCAGTTCGTTAACCCGCAACTCGATGGGCTGGGCGAAGATCGTCCGCATCGCGGGCAGGGCCGCCAGCTCGATCTCCAGTCGTTCGACCAGCTCGGCCTGGTTGCTGGCCCTGCGCCATTGCTCCCGCGGATGCAGCATGACGAACACGTCGGTCAGCTCAATGCCCATCGGATCGGTGGCGATCTCCGCCGTGCCTGTTCGCGACCAAATGTGTTTGATTTCATCAGGAAACTTTTCGAGCAGCAGTTGCTCAATTCGCGTCCCGTAGCGCACCGTCTCTTCCAGTGAGATCCCCGCAAGCCGAACGGTATTGATCACCACTGCCCCTTCGGACAATCGGGGAATGAACATCGCGCCAAGTCGCGTTGCTCCCCAGGCCCCGACCAATAGGGAAATCAAAGCGCAAACCATGATCGGCCATCGGGCGGCCAGGACAAATTCCAATACTCTCGCATAGACCGACTTGCACGCCCGAACCACCAACGGCTCTTTCGGCTGCGAGCGCGGTCGAAGCACCAGACTCGCCAGAACCGGCATCAACGTCAGCGACAAAATCAAGGAGCCCCCCAGCGCGAAGACAACCGTCAGGGCCATCGGCTTGAAGAGCTTCCCCTCGATGCCCTCCAGGGCCAGAATCGGCAGGTAGACGACCATGATGATCAGCTCGCCGAACATCGTCGGCCGACGCACCTCAAGGGCCGCATCGCGCACGATGCTCAGCGTCGTCGCCGAGCGGGCTTCACCCGCTTCTATCCTGCTATT
>JBGTDB010000048.1:0-2477 GCA_041748515.1 Phycisphaerae bacterium | reverse complement strand
GCGAAGTCCGGATCGGAGTCGGTATCGATCAGACATACGGTTGGAATGCCAAGTTTCTTTGCTTCGCGCACCGCGTTGAGTTCGCGATGCACGTCGATGATGATCAAAGCGCCGGGCAGTCGCGACATGGTGCGAATGCCTTCGAGATTGCGCTTGATCTTGGTCAGTTCGCGGGAACGCGCCGAAATCATCTTCTTGCTGTATTCAAGCGCCGTGCCGTCGGCCTCGGCACGTTCGAGTTCTTCAAGTCGGGCCAGT
Source organism: Phycisphaerae bacterium (assembly GCA_041748515.1). Taxonomy (GTDB): domain Bacteria; phylum Planctomycetota; class Phycisphaerae; order UBA1845; family UBA1845; genus JBGTDB01. The sequence goes on along the minus strand of JBGTDB010000048.1, from coordinate 2,219 downwards.
CGCGAGCGGATCGTCCGAAAATTGGTCAGCGTTCCACCCAGCCATCGCTCCGTCACAAAGGGCATGCTCACGCGACGAGCCTGCGTTTCGACCTGCAAACGCGCCTGACGCTTGGTACCCACAAACAAGACATCCTCCCCTTTGGCCACAGTTTGCGCGATAAACCGTTTCGCCCGAAGCAACCCCTTCACCGTCTCGCGAATGTCGATGATGTGAATGGTGTTGCGCTTCCCGTAGATGTAAGGCTGCATCTTCGGGTTCCAGCGGCTCACGCGATGGCCAAAGTGGATTCCAGAATCCACCAGTTGACGTACCAACTCCGAAGCCAAAAATCACCTCCAATAAAGTTCGTCCGTTGTTGCCGGCCCAATGCCGGGAACCAAGCAATGTAACACAATATGGACCACGATCAACCCTGGAAACCGACCGGGCCGGATTCTGCCGGATTTCCTTAAAGGCCGATGGTTCGCGTGATAAGCCCTTTTTCGCCGCTCTTGGCAGCTTGGGCAACCCAATCGCCAGGGTAAACGCCCTGAACCGGCCTTGAGTTGATTCGTGTTACGACCCCGCATAGCGTGCGGCCAGCCCGGAAAACCAGGATCAGAGTGGAAAAGCCTCAACCGATGCATCCGAAAGCACCTGCCAGTTCGACCAAGCCTGGCGCTGAGCTGAACAAGACCAGCGTTGTCGCGGCCAGTCAGCCCCACGACGAGGCCGGATCCAGGGGGGCCATGCCCCCCGGCGGTCCCCAGGTGTTTATCAGCGCGGTCGAGCCAAGTGCCGATTTACACGCGGCCCACCTGATTGCGGCCGCTCGCCTGCTTTGCCCCGAAATTAGCTTTGCCGGCGTCGCCGGGCCGAAAATGGCGGCCGCAGGCTGCTACTCGATTTTTGACATGACCGGGCACGCGTCGATGCTCCTTGGCGCTGCCAGCAACATCGGTCGGGGTGTGGCCATGCTGAACACCTGCGACCGGTTTTTGCGAAACCACCACTTTGACGCGGCCGTGGTGCTGGACAGCCCCATGCTTCACCTCCCCCTCGCGGGCAAGGCCCACGCCCTGGGCATTCCCGTTCTCTACTACATAGCCCCGCAGATGTGGGCCTGGGGCCGATACCGGATTTACAAGCTGCGGCATCGCGCCACAAAGGTCGCGTGCATCCTGCCCTTCGAGGAGAAGTTCTTCCGCAACGAAGGGATCGACGCGAAGTACGTCGGCCATCCGCTCGCAGAACAGTTCAGCGCCGCAGCCCCAGACGCCCAGCAGGTCGAACGGATTCGCAAGCGCGGCACGCCCTTGATCGCCATTCTCCCCGGGTCGCGGAAGCACGTCGTCGAGTCGATTCTTCCCCTACAACTTGAAACGGCGAAACGAATCGGCGAAGTGTTTCCGAAAGCGGCGTTTGGAATTTCCGTCGCGGGAACAAACGTCGAGGCCCTGATTCGAGAGGCGGCAGCGCGGACCTCGCTTCAAATCGAGCTCTACGTAAAAAACCGGGCGGAACTGCTTGCGGCCGCGGACCTTGTATTGGTTGCTTCCGGCACGGCGGCTTTGGAGGTGGCCTTTTACGCCCGACCGATGATCGTGATGTACAATGCCTCCCCCCTATTCTATCACCTGATCGGCCGGTGGCTGCTGAGCACACCGTACCTTTCGCTGCCGAACATCCTCGCGGGCCGCAGCGTTGTCCCCGAGTTCATGCCCTACATTCGAGACATCGAGCCGGTTGCAAAGTGCGCCAATGAGCTGCTTTCATCGCCGGACATGCGGGCGGCGATGACGAACGATCTCCGGGAAGTAACCGCACCGCTGAGCGCCGGTTCGGCTTCTACGCGAACGGCGGAAATGCTGCTGGAGATGATCAGAATCCATCAGCACTAACAGCCCGTGGCAGCCTGTTGCTATAGGCTCCGGAATGGGTGAGGCGCCGCCGTTTCGGCGGTCGGGACATTGGCGGGACGTCCGTGCCACACTTTTAACCACAGGCTGCTCGGGAAGACATTGGCGCAATGCATGAATACAGCGGCGAGAGGGCATGTATGAGACATATGAAGATCAAACTCCATGCAACGATCGTAATACCAGCGACGGTTTTCATTGGCGTATCTGCAATGGCGCAGGCGCTGCTTCCGCCGGGACTTGGCGATGAGAACATTCTGGTTTCGTTCACGACGGATAACGGCTGGGAATATGACGGCCGAATCGAGCTCCCACCCG
>JBGTDB010000047.1:0-3894 GCA_041748515.1 Phycisphaerae bacterium | reverse complement strand
CTTTGTCCTGATTCTGGTGCTGGCCGTATCGTGGCCGGGCGCGACTTTGCATGGCGCGGCTAAGGGACAGGCTCAAAGATCGGACATGGAATTTTCAGGGGCCGACCGCCGGGAAACCCTGGCCGTTGAAGCAAATCGACTGCTTGGCCTGCGGGAGAGTCGAATCACCGCGATTGAGCCCGGCCCGATTGCTGGGCACCGCGAAGTGAGGATCCCGATCGACGATGCGGTTCGCCGGGTTCGGTTTTCTCCGCATTCGGTTCGATCGCCCGGCTATCAGCTTTTAGTTTACGGCCCTGGGGGAATCGCCGCCGCTCATGGGCCTTCCGCGTCGCGTACCGTTCGAGGCGTGGTAGACGGCCTGGAGGGGGCACAGGTGGCCGGCAGCATGTTGGACGATGGGCTCCACGCGCTCATTCTGTTGGCCGACGGTCGGCGGATCTGGATTGAGCCGCTGCCGGGCGACTTGCCCGGGCGGCACATCGGCGACCATGTCGTCTATCGCGACGAGGATCAATTGAATCAGGGTGTTTCCTGCGGCGCGGCCACACCGCTGGCCGAACTTGCCGAAACCACCGACGCCGCGGACGCAACCGCCATAACGGCGTCAGGTGAGCCGAACGACATCCACTTCGCCAGGCTGGCCGTCGATTCAGACGTCGAGTACTTCACCGCCCTGGGATCGGTGGCCAACGTCGAGGCTCGGATCAACAACATCGTCAACATTGTAAACGTTCAGTATGAGCGAGACGTTCGGATCTACCACGTTCTCACGCACTTGATCGTCCGGACGGCTGAGCCCGACCCGTACGCCTCGCTCGGGGCAAGCAATCTGCTCGACGAGTTCCGCAACCACTGGTTTCAGTTCCTGCATACGATCGAACGCGATGTCGCCCATTTCTTCACCGGCAAGTCGCTGTTTAACGGAACCGCGGGAATCGCCTACTTCACTGGCCTTTGTTCGGACACGGAAGGATACAGTCTTGCGTCGCGACCGGCCTGTTGGGGGCTGGCCTGCGAAACCGACCTGACCGCGCATGAACTGGGCCACAACTGGGGCGCTCCGCACTGCGCTTGTTCGGGGTACACCATGAACGCATCGGTGCAGGGCTCAAATCGGTTTCATCCGGAGTTCACGGTCCCAAAAATCGTTACTTATCGCGATTCGAGAGACTGCCTTGAGATTGGAGACGATCTGGAGGGGCTATCCATCATCGCTCCCGCCACCATCGCCGAAACCAATACCGTTCAGTTAATCGCACAAGCGTCGTTTCGCCTTCACGCCGATCGCGACGTCAGCCCTGCCACGGTCTGGGCCGTTGAACCGCCCGAGCTTGGGATGGTGGACGCGTCCGGCGTTTTTTCAGCAGCGGAGGTAGACGGGTCGGCAAGCGGAGTTGTCAGCGCGACATATGAGTTCGACGGCGTTCTTGCCGAGGCCATGCTGCCCATTACTGTTGTAGATGCATTTCCTGCCCCGGTCAGAGACTTGTCTACGCCGGACAAGAATCGATACCTGTCGATGGCGGTTCCTCCCGAGGCCGGCGATGTCGCCATCTTTGTGAAAGTGATCGAGATGTTTCGGCCTGACCCGCCATACGCGCTCAGCGTGGAAGTTTATGAACTCAGCGAGTTCGACGGGGCTGTTCGGTGGGTCGGTCCACCATCCATTTGCAATGAGCGGCACGGCCAGCCGGGCCAGTTCGTTTGCGCCAAGCTTCAATGCGAGCCCTATTACACGGATGCCTGGGGGTCGGAAGTTATTCACGTCACTTCCGGCGATATCATGCCCAGTTCCACGTTCGAAGTACGAACCGTTCCGGTCGAATGCCGGGATCAGGAGGACAATTGCAGTCACTATTCCGCCCCGCTGAATCTCGCGACTCAGCGCTGGGGCGACGTGGTTCCCCCCTTTCAAGTTCCCGGCGGACCGCCTGGATCGGCCACGCAACCGAACATCCTTGATATCTCCGCGATCGTGAACAAATTGGTCGGATTGCCCGCTATTGCGCAACCGGAGGCGCACCTGAATTCGACCGCCCCCGATCCCGACGGCGGCATTTCGGTTCTGGAAGTTTCGTATATTATTGACGCAATTAAGGGGGCTGCGCCCATCAACCTGTACCCATGCAACTGTCCGAGCTTCGCGGTGTGCCCTTCGGCCGATACTTGCGGGCGTTGCCGGCCCTGAGTTACGAAACTCCCGATTTTCCCCTTCTCGAATACCAGCGAAAGTGGCGGTACACTCTTCACCGACGGCAATGAGCCTGTCTTGGTTAAGAGTGGCGAATGGCGATTCCCCGCGTCATGCACTACGACGTGATAATTATCGGCACGGGAATGTCCGGATTGGCCGCGGGCATTCGCCTGGCCTATTTTGGGAAGCGGGTGTGCATCCTCGAGCGCCATTACGCATTCGGCGGGCTGAATTCGTACTATCGGCTTGGCGGTCGCGAATACGATGTCGGGCTGCACGCAGTTACCAACTACCGCACAGGCGGCGACCGAAACGCCCCGCTGCCAAAACTCCTGAGGCAATTGAGATTAACGCCGGACGACTTTGACCTCCGGCCCCAGCGTTTCTCAGAGGTTCACTTCCCCGGTTGTCGGCTGCGGTTCAGCAACGATGTCGAATTGCTGATCTCCGAAGTGGCCGATCGCTTCCCCCGCGACGCGGACAACTTTCGAGCCCTGATCGCCGAGATTCGAGCTTACGATGATCTCCGTCTGGACGCCAAACACTCGCCCACCCGCCCGATCCTTCGTGCCCGGCTCCGCGAGCCGCTACTGATCGAGATGCTGCTTTGTCCGATGATGTACTACGGCAGCGCCGAAGAGCACGACATGGATTTCACCCAGTTTGTGACTTTGTTCAAGAGCATCTTTCTAGAGGGATTCGCCCGACCGCTGGAGGGGGTGCGTCGGATCGTCAAGGCGCTGGTGCGCAAATACCGTCAATGCGGAGGAACCCTTTGCATGCGTTGCGGCGTCAAGTCCCTTGGCGTCGATCGCGGCCGAGTGAAGTCGGTCGAGCTGGATTCCGGAGAGAGGCTATCCGCCGATACGGTTCTGTCCTCCGCCGGATACGTCGAAACCATGCGGCTTTGCGCGGAGCCCGACGCGCCGACGACGAAGGAACGGGTCGGAAACCTGTCGTTCGTCGAAACCATCGCCGTCCTGGATCGTCGTCCGGCCGAGCTGGGTCATGATGCGACGATTGTGTTTTTTAATGACGCCGAAAACTTCACCTATGCACGACCGAATGACCTGGTGGATACTCGAAGCGGCGTCCTCTGCTGCCCGACAAATTACGAGGGACACGGCGAATTGCGGGAGGGATCGGTCCGGCTGACGTGGCTGGCCAATCACGAGAAATGGACGGCCCTGGGCGAGGCCGCTTACGCCGCGGCGAAGCGCCGATTATTGACCCCCTACTTCGATCGGGTTCGGATCTACATGCCCGAGGCCGAATCGCACGTCGTCTGTACGGATATGTTCACTCCTGTTACAATTGAACGGTTTACCGGCCATCTGGGAGGCGCGGTTTATGGCTCGCCGGTGAAGCGCCGCGATGGACGAACGCCGATCGAAAACCTGTTTGTTTGCGGGACCGACCAGGGTTATCTGGGAATTATCGGCGCAATGCTCAGCGGCATCACCGTCGCCAACCTACACGTGCTTCAGGAGGAGTGAGGCGCGGCGAATAAGGAATGGTAAGAGCGGGCTTCGGGCGGGCATCAGCAAGACTGGATTCCCGCCAAGCCGGGCCGAAGCCTGCTTATTCGAAAACCTGAATTCGACATTCTACGTTCATCATGCGTGAAAAACTACAGGACGCAAATTCCTACTACGACGTGATCGTGATTGGCTCGGGACTGGCCGGCATGACCGCGG
>JBGTDB010000046.1:0-7157 GCA_041748515.1 Phycisphaerae bacterium | reverse complement strand
GCATCTTGCCCTATTCGTGCATCGGGTCGAGGAACTGGTGCCGGGGCTCTACTTCCTTGTGCGAACGCCCGATGGGCCGAATCGACTTCGTGAGGCCACACGGCCGAACTTCGATTGGGAGCGGCCGAGTGGATGTCCGGCAACGCTGCCGCTCTATCACCTCAAGTCGGGTGACGTTCGCGCCGTGGCCGGGCAGGTTAGCTGCGGGCAAGACATCGCAGCAGACGGGGCATTCAGTCTGGGCATGATCGCCGAATTCGAGCCGTCATTGCGCGCGCATGGGGCGTACTTTTACCGCCGACTGTTCTGGGAAACCGGCGCTGTTGGCCAAGTGCTCTATCTGGAGGCCGAAGCAGCCGGAATCCGCAGCACGGGAATAGGGTGCTACTTCGACGAACTCGTCCACGAGAACTTTGGCTTCAACGGCCGAGCGTACCAGTCCCTCTATCACTTCACCGTCGGCGGCCCGGTAGAGGACACACGCCTGACCACGCTGCCGGCTTTTCGCTAGAAATCAGGCAGCGGCCGGCGACTTCTGGCGCACACTAATCCACGGTCCCACGTTCCCCGGCCTGCATAACCAATCCCAAGCAAGCACGGAGCCTTTTGCGATTGCGCCAATGGCGCGTAAACGGTCGAGGCTCGTTCCGGCCTGACCCGAAAGCCAGAAGCCCGAACTATTCTTGGAATTCCGCAAAATTCTCCTTGAACAGGTAGGCCAAGCCGCTACGATGGGGCTTCATTATTTTTTCCCGACCCTTCTCGGGGCCGGAACAATCTCGAAGGAGCCCGTCATGCGAACGCTTTTGCCAACCGTGGTTTTGGCCGCCTTGACCTCGCCCGTCCTTGGCCAGTCCAATTGTGGAATTGCTAACGGCCAGTCGATACGAGTCATCAATACTCCAAACTGCAATCTCTGTGACATGGGCGTAGACGGCTCATTAAACGTCAGAACGTCACCAGGAATTTCCAACCCTGTATGCACCTGCGTCTGCAACGGACATAGCGGCACGATTATTGATGGCTCAGTGTCGAGCGGCGGATTCACTTGGTGGAAAATAGAATGGTCGCACCCGACTGACTGTGATTTAAGCGAAGGCTGGTCCGTTGAGTCGGACAGCACAGGCTGCCTTCTCGAAGTGGTCCGGGGAGCCTGTTGCTTAAACAGTCTTTGCTTTCCGAGTTTCACTCGTGCGACGTGCGTTACTCTAAGCGGTGCTTGGCAAGGACCGAACTCTTCGACATGCCAGAATTGCGGAGCGACAGGGGCGTGCTGTCTATCAGGTGGTGAATGTCTTGGGGATCATACGCAGGCGGAATGTTCGACCCAAGGTGGCGTTAGCTGGAACGCGAATACTTCCTGTGGGTCACTCGATTGCCAAGCCCCTCCGACGGACGGCGCCTGTTGCAACGGGACAAGCTGTTCGATTACAACTTCGGCGAATTGCACGGGAGGCTGGACCTCGGGTGGTACATGCTCGCCGAATCCTTGTCAAAGCGAAGACACCACGCCCCCGACGGTGCCAACGGGCCTGACGGCTACCGCGATTTCGCCAACTCAAATCAATCTTTCGTGGAATGCGAGCACGGACGCCCAATCCGGCGTGGCCGGTTACAACGTGTATCGAAACGGCGCGTATCTGACAAGCCGCGGGTCTACGAATCATCAGGATACGACCGTGTCGCCCTCTACGCAGTATTGCTACCGGGTCTCGGCGTTTAACGGAGATGGATACGAGTCCAGCCAGAGCGGACAACAGTGCGCGACGACGCCGGCCCTGTCCCCGGGCCGGTTGACGGTCAGTCCATCCGAAGGACTCGTCTCATCCGGGCCGGCCGGCGGACCGTTTAGCCCGGTATCCAAAGATTTCGCTTTAACGAATACGGGGCAGTCCACGATCAACTGGAATTCAGTTGCGAGCAACTGGCTGACAGTCAGTCCCTCAGCCGGAACGCTGACCGCCGGTACGATGGTGACCGTCACTGTTTCCATCAACGCGACAGCCACAATTAATTTATCCTTGTGCCAGGATTCGGGATCGGTTTTGTTTCGCAATACGACCAACGGCAATGGCGACGCGACTCGGACCGCGAAGTTGACCCTCACGAACATATGTAATCTCGATGCCGAAGAGCCCCCATCGGATGGAGGGGGAACTCCGCCGGATATTCGCACAATCACTATGAACGTCAATCGTCTGTTGAAGTATGATCCTCAACTTGGCGCGTTCCGAAAGTACAGTGGTGGAACTCCGATAAATATCGATAAACCCACTTTTATTCTCGCACACGGATGGGATGGAAGTCCGGCCGTGTGGGATTACACAGCTCCCCCATTGGCCCAGCGGTATCCAGGGTCAAACATTCTTGCTTGGGATTGGAGTGATCTCGCAAACCCAAACAACAAGATCGACTCGAGTCTATCGAATTTCTCGAGTGAGCTTTCGCGTTGGGGGAGTATGCGCACAAAGATCGCGAGGGTGATAATTAAGTCCATTCAGGCTGCCGCGGACGCCCATATAGCGGCAATTTTTGCTGGATCGCAAGGGACGGTACTAATGCAGGCCCTGAACTCCTATCCTTCAATTGGATCAGAAGTTCACTTGATCGGCAAATCATTAGGTGGCGGTTTATTGGCTAGAACCGCAGTAAAATTGAAGAATGCCGGGCGGCCGGTGGATTCCCTGACAATGATCGATACGCCAAGATTTCACCCTGTGGATGCCATGCAGTATCTGGATCCAGCTTCCGCAGAGCGAGTGCTGGTGATGTACTATCCACAATTTCCCGCGGCCTGCGGCTTTGGCCAGCCCGCTCAGTACCCTGCGATTAACTTAAGAATGAATCCCGCGTTCAACGACGGTGGCTTTTGTGTTCATGTTACGGTAACCAACGACGGTGCGTGGTTTCCGGCCCTAATCGAGCACGGGTTTTCCGTGGATGGAGAACCGTTGTTCTTCCCAGAAGATGTCGCCATGCTGCAGCGGTGTAAATCGTACGGCGAAGCCAAGCTTCGTGACTTCAAGCCCATCGGCGCATGCCAAGGCTCATTATTGTCCTGCACGGAAACGTTACCTGACCATTGCGTGGGGTCGCCAATCGGCGGACTCCGGTATCAGGGAGATCACACGCTATGCTTTGTCGACGATACCTGCCCGGATGGCGCGTCCCTGCCCGGTGGCCCCGCGCAATCGATTGCGGCTTGGACCACGGAGCCCTCGGAGAACAACGCGTTTCCCGGAATGCTGGCCTTCGCAACTGAGCCGTTTGATTCCGCTAGTTCGTGGACTGGCACACAGGTGCTCCTGGCGACGGGAGTTGATCCGGCTGACTCCAAGAACAAAGCGGTACTCCTCCAAGAGAGCGGCGAGGCGTCATTTTTCAAGGTCATTCACTGGCCGAGTCATGCCTTCGTCGCGAAATTTGATTACATGTTTCGCGAGCCGCGTGGCGACGAGAACCTCACGGTCTACGTGGGGAATCGGATCGTCTACTACGATCACGCGGCTACTTCCCTGGCGGTGGGAAGCCTGACTTCCAGCGGGGCGCTCTATCTGGGCGACGCGGCCGGCAGCGCGGAGCGGCTGGCCTTTGTGCTTCGCACAGATGGAATCGCGGGCGGGGGCGTTGTACTCGACAACCTCGAAGTGTACGGCTTCATGCCCGGCGACATCGACGGCAACGCGACCCTTGACCTCGCGGACATGGCTGGGTTTCAGCAGTGCCGCGACGAGTCTCCGCTAACGCCGGTTTGCGCGGTTTTTGATGCCGATGACAACGGGAACCTGAGCGTCGCCGATTTGCATATCCTCAAGGCCTGTATGAGCGGGCCCGGAGTGAGTGCTGATCCGAATTGTTCGGCGCTTTTTGGTGCTTGCTGCATTACGGAAAAGGATTGTAACTTTACCAGCGCCGAAGACTGCGCGAAGCAGGGAGGCCAATATTTGGGTGCTGGAATTGCCTGTATCGCCGATCTGTGCTCCGCGCCTAGTGGTGCTTGCAAAAATCTACCGTCTGAGTGCCCGCAGGGCCAATCATGCAACCCGGCCACCGGGAACTGTGAAGACATCATCTGCACATCTAACGCCGATTGCGACGACGGGGCATCATGCAGCACCGACACGTGCCAGCTCAGCACCGGCGTGTGTGTCTACACGCTGGTGGACGCGGCCTGCGACGACGGTCTGTTCTGCACCGGCGACGCGGTTTGTGAGCCGGATAGTGACGACGCCGAATCCGGAACCGGTTGTGTTCGTGAAGGCAATCCGTGCGAAAGCGATACACCGGTTTGCGTGGAAAGCACTGATTCTTGCCGGGGTTGCGAGTCCAACGCCGAATGCGATGACGGAATTGCATGCACCACGGATTCATGTAATGGGATAACAGGACAATGCAACAATACTCCTCATAATGGACTATGTAGTAATGAGCTTCCTGGCTTGGGCAATGGATATTGTCTTCCCGACAATGAGAGCGCCGATTCATTTGGATGCGTCTATAACGTTCAAGACTGCGCGTGCCTGTTTAGTCTGTTCGATGGCTACTCTTTTTGCGAGATCGATGCCACGAATGATACAACGGTTGCCGTCCCGGTCGGATCGCGATTGATTTTTAAGGCGGCTACTGGCGAGTGTAGTTGGTGCTTTTCCAATGCCGATTGCGATGATGGCAAGGCCTGCACAACTAGCGTTTGCAATGGTACAAACGGAGTCTGCACAGACATTCCAAACGACGAGGTTTGTACGACGGGATATTGTGACCCGAGCGAACCGACTTCGAGATCTGATGGTTGTGTCGTCAGTTCATGCTGGCCGTTCGTCAAAGATGAGACTGGCGATGAATGCGCTCCCTGCACGTCGGATGCGCAGTGCCACGACGGGATTCCATGTACGTTAGATGCTTGCCAAGCCGACGGAACATGCGGGAACCATCCTAACGACTCTCTTTGCCAAGATGATGTATTCTGCAATGGCGCAGATCTTTGCGAGCCTTCTGATCCGAATGCAGATGCCGATGGGTGTGTCCCTACTGGCGACCCCTGCTGGCCCGAGGCCTGCGATGAAGTGAAACAGCAATGCGGGAGCGGGGCGTGCTGTTATGGCCTCTTTGGTTGTAACGAGACAACCGCCAGCGATTGCGAGGCCATTGAAGGCACTTTCAAGGGACTGGGCACTATGTGCGATGAGTTCAATTGCGATGGCGCGTGCTGCCTGCTGGACGGCGATTGCTGGCTAACGTCCTCTGAGGAATGCGCGGCCTTGAAGGGTGAATTCGGCGGTTTGGAATCCGATTGCTCCTTTTGCAAGGGGGCGTGTTGTGACCAAGGCGGTAACTGCTACCACCTCCTGGAATACTGGTGTCAGGTTGACGGTGATGTGTTTCACGGGCGCGGGTTGAGCTGTGAGGATGTCGCCTGCACAGGGGCGTGCTGTACGCAATCGGGCTTCTGTTGGCACACAAGCGAGTACAATTGTAGCGGAGAGTATGACGAATTGTTTTTGGGTCTTGGAACGTCCTGTGACGAGTCGTCGTGTGCCGCCGGAGCTTGCTGCTACGACGATCCGCCTGATGACTGCTCGTCCAGTCCTTGCGTATGTGAGAACTTGCGGCCCGACTTGTGCGAACTCCGAGGCGGGGACTACCGGGGCGATGATACGGATTGCGACGTTTGCTACGGTGCCTGTTGTTTGTCTGACTCGGTTTGCACGGATCGCCAAACCGAAGAGACCTGTCAGGTACAATATGGCGGAACATTCCACGGACGCGGGTCGCGTTGCGCCGACGCGGAATTGCCATGTTCGGGCTATACAGGCGCTTGCTGCTCGTTCGATTGGTGCGGGGATGATTTCTCCGCGTACGATTGTCTTTGGGGCAACGGTGACTATCGCGGCGACGGTTCGGTTTGTGAGGAACAGGACTGTTCTCTCCCGTTTGGGGCATGCGGCAGCGCGGGAAGCTGCTGCACCGCCGGGCGATCGGCCGGATGCGAGGACGCGGAGTGTTGCCGCGCCGTGTGCCTGGTCGATCCGCAATGTTGTCTGCTAAGTATACTCGGCGGATGGGACGCGATCTGTGTGGAAGAGGCCAATTTGCTTTGCGGGGATGCGGATGGCACCTATTGCCTGCCCTGCCCCAGTGAGGGCGACTGCTGCACCGCTCATCGGGGAGCAGGTTGCGACGATGCGACGTGCTGTCGCTCCGTCTGCCGCGTCGATCCTTATTGTTGCGACGTAACCTGGGATGAAGTTTGTGCCGAAGGCGCGGCCATGTATTGCAGTTGCCCGTAAGGATGTAGCGGCCGGCGCCTTGGATCAATTGCGCTTAAGGATTCTCGCCACGACTTGGTGCGTCCAGCGGGTGGATTTGCCGGTCTTGGTGGGGATGCCGCGCAGCGTCAGCACTCGGGCGATCTGTTGCAATCGCAAGCCGTTGGAGCGCAGAGAGCGGATTTCGGCGATGACGGCCTGTTCAGCCGGGTTCTCGACCAGCCGGCAACGGCAAGGATGACTCTCATTCGGCGAATCCGGCGACCGATGCCGTTCGCACTGGCTTCGGTCCAGGTCGAAGCCGTAGGACACCGCGCCGACGCGCTCGCCATTGGCCCGCTTCACGGCGAGCGCCGAGCGCGTTCTTTCACGGGTGAGATTCCGCTCCATCTCCGCCGCCCCGGCCAATACGACCAGCATGAACCGCCCGGCCGCACTGGTTGTGTCGATGGCATTGCCGCCTAGGTCGATGACGTGCAGGGCGACGCCGGCCTTTTCCCATTGCTCGACCGTTGTCAGACAATCGCCCGCGTTCCTGAACATCCGATCCAGCTTCAGCATGACAATCGCCCCGGCCCGGCGGTCCTTCACCGATGAAAGCAAGCGCTGCCCGCCCTCGCGCTGGGCAAGAGGCTTTCCGCCCGACACACCGGCGTCGGTGATAAGGTCCGCCAGGTGCAAACCCTTTAGCGTGCAATAGGCCTTGATCCGCTCGGCCTGCGATTCCAGACCCAAGCCGCTGTCGGCCTGTTCGTGCGTCGAGCAGCGTACGTATCCGATGGTTCTCATTCGTGATTCCGCCTTTCCGCAACGGCCGGAACGCAATCGCTCCAGCCCAAGGGGCGAGCCCCGGTTCTCGGCAACCCGCCCCGAAGTTTGGTCCTTTCGCGA
>JBGTDB010000045.1:0-3252 GCA_041748515.1 Phycisphaerae bacterium | reverse complement strand
CGGCGACGGCGATGAAGTTCTCGTTGGGCCACGGAAGGCTGGCCTGTCCGTACAAATCCCAGCCCCAGGCCTCAATCGTTCCGTCGGACTTCAATCCAAGGCTTTGACCATAGCCTGCCGCGACGCCGACGAAATTGGCGTTGGGAAGGGGCGAGATGGCTGAGCCGAAATTGCCAGCCCCCCAAGGCACAATTGTCCCGTCCGCTCTCAGGCCCAGGTTATGGAATGCCCCGGCCGCGAGGTTTACGAAACCTTGGTTCGGTGCGGGAATATTTAGTTGACCGCTTTGATTTGCTCCCCACGCAACGATCGTTCCGCCTGCCGTCAACCCAAGGCTGTGCCGGCTCCCTGCGGCGATGGCCACAAAGCCGACGTTGGGGGTGGGAATGGCCAGACGGCCGTCGTCGGATCGCCCCCAAGCGGCTATCGAGCCATCGGCCTTGAGCGCCAGGCTGTGATGCTCGCCTGCGGCCACGGCAATGAAATCAGCGTTTGGACCGGGTATGTCGAGTTGACCGTAGTTGTTGCTTCCCCAGGCCTCGATCGACCCATCGTCTCTTAAGGCCAGAAAATGATCCGCCCCGCCTGAAATCGCAACGAACCCGTGGTTCGGCGCGGGCGGACTATTGGGAGCAACAGCGCCCCAAGCCACGAGAGATCCGTCAGCCTTGAGGCCTACACTTTGCCAATTGGTTGCCGCAATCTGAACGAAACCCTCGCTGAGGTCTACTCCAACAGTCTGGGTCCCCCACCCCACAATCGACCCCTGCGGCAGTGGGTCGCCTAATTTCTGTGTTGCGGCGTGCGGACTTGGCCCCACCTGTGCGAATGCGACCAAAGGCCACGCTAACAAAATTCCTGCTGCAACCCCTCCGACGACCCTCGAAGAACGGCTTCTCATCTTTCATTCTCCCGGCTCTCCTGCGCCACGCCTTGATTTGGATGCGCGCAACCCCGCACAGCGCCCGTGCGCAATCCCCGGCTTCGCCAATCGGGAGCGCAAGAGAAGCACCCGGCTGAGTCGAAACCAAGCTGAAAAGCGAAACTGCGCTACTTGCCAAGGTGCGTGGCCGGCCGAATGATGAAAAGCATTAGAATGATGGCATTGACCCACGCACGATGATGAGAATGCTATGTCCCTCAAGTCCCGATAATCAATCCGCCCCCGCAAGAAAAATCGCATAATTTTAATTCCGCCACCGGCGTGCGGCCGGCCGCCCTGCAATTCAGGCGTCGCCGATCACCGTGCGCGTTATTGCGGCATGGTCGGAGAATTGCGCTTACCAATGGGTGAGAAGCGGTACCCGCGCGAAAAAGCGCCCGTTCCAAACAGAGCCAGTTACAATTGGCCTAACCTATTGCAAACAAAGGACTTACGATCAAAACGTGAAATTCGAGCAGACCCAGTTACACGGGTTTTGAGTTCGGTTGCTTGCGGTTCTATCTAAGGGCCAGCGCTATATTAAGCACGAAACAATGAAATTAGGTGCGGAGTATAAGACGAACGCCCCATGTGCTTGCCGGGCCTCTGGTAAGCCCGGCAAGTCGGGGCGTGTGCGTTGTCTGTGAATGAACCGGGTTTGAACCCGATTCGACGGGCCTTCGACGAATCGTCGAAAGCCCCTACGCCGTGGCCGCTAAGGCAACATCCATATCCGCCCGCAGCCGATGGTCATGCTTGTGATCCCGGTCGATGCGCTGAAGCAGCGCCGCCGTGATCGTGATTCGTTCATCCGGGCCGACACCCCTAAGCGCCCGCTCCGCTTCGATCGCAACCTTCATCAGGTTGTCGCAAAGCCCCAGCGATCCATGCCCGAGCATGTTCGCCCGGCTATGCAAGTACGCCTGGGCGTCGGGGTGGAGCCGGACGTTTTCGGATTCGAACAGCGCCCGAATCTCGGCAATCGTGAAGAGCGCCTTGCGAGCTCCGCCGGACTGATCCAACTCCCCGGCCAGCGCCCGCACGTATCCGAATCGCCTGTAAATCTGCCCGTGATCTTCGTCGTTGTCGCGGCGGATGCGCTCGACCAGGTCCACCGTGGCCATAAACAGCATCGGGCATTGGGTGTGGTCGAAAACGTCGCGCAAAAACTCCAGCGCCCCATCCTCCAGGCGATGCGCTTCGTCGATCAGGATCAGCCGGTTGGTTCCGCGCAAGGCGTCAAAAATCCGCTCGTTCATCGACAGCCCCGCCCGCTCGGCTTTGCGCCGCTTGCCGACCACCTTCAACCGCGTTCCCAGCGACATACGCACTTGTGTAAAGGAGGCGTCCCCCTTGCTGACACAAAGGTAGATCGCCCCCGGAAACTTCGCGTGCAGCGCATGGGCCACCATCGTCTTGCCGATCCCGCTGGGTCCGTGGGCCACCGCCATTGTTGGCATTTCCGTCGCCTTGCGGGCACAGGCCATGATTTGCCGGGCAACGCCCGTCTCGACGAATTTCCGCTCACGACGATTCACCCGCTGCCGCGCATCGACTTCCATCCAGTTGTTGAGCTCGCGGAGGTGCTCGTCGATCGTGTCGGGGGAGAGCTTGCAGGTTCGCCGCATAATTGGGTTCAGGGTGCTGTTGGCGATTGCGGTCTGACGGGCAACGACCTTTTGAGTTATACCGTGCACCTGCATGTAATGGGCCAGGGTGTCAAGTACCTCGTCCCGTTGTTCGGGCGTGAGCGGTCCCGTGTTGGGCAGCATCCGGGCCACCAGGAGCTTGCGCCGCTGTTGCTCCATCATCGCGTCCAGGTTGGGCGTGGAATCAGCCATGATCGGCTTCCCCTCCAAGAAGTGCCAGGTCATCATCATCATCGAGAGCCGGGCTGACGCTGTCCAAAAGCGTGTTGAACGTTATGCCCTTGGCCTGATTCGCAAAGTACGCTTCGTATTCCGATCCGGCGGGCAAGTCGGACGCGGCCGGCGGATCGGTCAGGATTGCGTCGAAGTCCACGTTGTCGTATTCGCTCGGCTCGGGCCGTCCCGTTCCAACCGCCTTCGACGCCCCCTCGAATCCCGTTCGCACTGGCCGGATGCTCACCGGCCGATCCGCCCGCTTGTCATCCGTTCCCGTCGCCCGTAGCTCCACCAGCCGCGCCGCCCGATCCGCGTTCGCAATCTGCACCGCCGTCCGCGTCCGATTCGCCGACGATGCCCGAGCCTGTCGCATGACCTTTCGTTCCCGCTGCACCTGGGCAATTGCTTCACGAACATCGTCCGTATTGGCCAGCGGGTGGATCCTCTCGTTGGGGTCCAACCACC
>JBGTDB010000044.1:0-10190 GCA_041748515.1 Phycisphaerae bacterium | reverse complement strand
TACGCCTGCTCGAACGGAATCTCTCGCCCAACGACGCGAGCGACGTGACCGGGTTTTACGGTGACGGTCAACGACTCTCGCGGTGACGGATAGGCGTCGGAGAGGACGCTGGTCAGTCGCATGTCCGGATAAATGGTTCGGGCGAGGAGAACAAAACGTTGAATGGCCAACGCGGTATGCGCGGGGTCAAGCGACTTCTCGAATCGTGCGCTGGCCTCGGAACGCAGGCCGAGCCGCCGGGCCGTCTTTCGCACCACAGCCGGATCGAAGTTCGCCGACTCGAGCAACAACGCCGTCGTGTTCTCCTCGACTTCCGTTTCCAAACCGCCCATAACGCCGGCCAAGGCCACTGACTTGCTCCGGCATTGGATCATCAGGTCCGAGGGAATCAGAGATCGCTCGACGCCGTCGAGGGTCTTGAACCGTTCGCCGTCCTTGGCCCAATTGACTTCGATGCCATCGACCTTGGCGGCGTCGAAGGCGTGCATCGGCTGGCCGAGGTCCATCATGATGTAGTTGGTCAGGTCCACCAGCCCGCTGATGGGGCGCTGCCCGACGTGTCCGAGGCGAAGCTGCATCCAGAGCGGCGCGGGCTGCGTGGGCACGCCCTCCAGCGTGATCGCGCTGTATCTCGGACAGGCGGCCGCGTCGGCGATGTGAATGCGGATGGCCTTCGCCCCCGCCGGGTTCAGTTCATCCAGCCCGACAACCGGATACGGCCGCAGCGCGGGTCGGACTTTCGTCCGCGCGGAATCACCGGCCGTCCGCGAGCCGTGGATCGGACCTCCCCCCTTACCAAGGGGGGATACAGGGGGGTTTTGAGAACCTCCGTGGCCGTCTGCCCGATTGGGAGTCCGCGCGGGCTGAAGTCCGCGGCTCGCAATGGCGGCGATCTCCCGGGCGATGCCATAATGCCCCCATAGGTCTGGGCGGTTGGTGATCGACTTGTTGTCGATCTCGATCACCCAATCGTCGAACAGATCCGGCGGGAGCACGTCGCCGGGATTGAATTCGCTCGAAAGGAAGATGGCCTCCTGGACAGACTTCTCGATGCCAATGGCCTCGCCCGGCAGAATCATGCCGGCGCTGGACTTGCCCGCGACCGTCGCCTGGGTAAGTTTCCCAAATGCGGCCACCGACGCCCCAACCGGGGCGTAAACCACCTGCCGTCCTGGCGCAAGCTCGGCGGCAACGCTGACTGTTTCGGCCGTTCGGCCCCCACCGACGTCGAGGGCGACGAGCCGCTTGTTGCCCGAACCGGGAATCTCGGTCACGCCCGTGATTCGGGCACAGATCAATCCGCGGGCGTTGACTTCAATCCGCCGCACGCCGTCCACCTCGGCGGTGGTGCGGGTGAACCGTTCGGCCAGCTCGCGAGGATCGAGATCGGCGGGCAGATCGACGTAGTCGCGAATCCAGTTCAGCGAAATCAGCATGGCAAGAATGTAGAATCAAGGATGCCGAATGTCGAATGGGCCGTGCCGTCGGCTTCGTTTCCATCGCCACCGCCGCCCCGCCTCAGCAGTGGCCCCTTTGCTCGCATAAATCCGACCCTGCGAGGCGCCTTGGCGAAACGATCGGCCGCAGATCGCCGCGGCCAGACACGCGGATGCCGTAGATGCCGGTATTTATATAGGCAGGCCCAACAAGCCGCGACAGATCATGCGCACTTGTTCGGCCGTATCCATCGCTTCCTTTGCCGCGCGCCTATTCGCGAAGTAGCCGGGGTAACGTGACGAGACAGCGAGCTGTGAGAGCGCGGCAAGGTCTCCTCGCAGCAATTCGAAGGCGCGGCCCTCGTCTACGACTTTGGCAAGCACCGGCAGATTGTGGATCGCGGGGACCGGAATTCCGCGTTCCTGTATGACAGCCTTGATGAATTTTTCGGCCGCTTGCTGGGCGTGAAAGCACACGGCATTGAAGGCGGGAGACTCGGATCGGGCCAATTCGCGCGATCCGACGGCGAAGTCTTCCTCGGCCTTGGCGATCCATTCAACGGTCAGCGGCTGCATGGAGCACTTTGCCGGTCTTGACAACCTCCAGAAGGAACCAGTCGTGCTGAGCCAGGCGGCGCTGCAAATCCATCGGGTCGCGAACGATGATCTCGACCGGGAAATCGGCCGGGACGTTCCGAGAAATCTCGGCGGCCGTAAGAAGCGGATTGCCCTGATCGGGCATGACGACCATGAGGTCAACGTCAGAGTCGTGGCGGGCATTCCCGGCGGCGTGCGAGCCGAATAGAATGATCTGCTCCGGGCGATACTCTTTGACGATCCGGCCCGCGAATTCCTGAATGTCGTTCATGGCCACCATGCCGACAGCATATCCGCGTTTCCCGACATATCAAACGAATGGCGAACCAAGCAAATCATTGGCCTCATCGGCGGGCCCCTCGCCGCAACCACCGCAGCAGCTCTAGCGATTCCTCAAACGTAATCTTCTTGGGATCAGGGCGGCTCAAGCACCATTCGATGATGACGGAGTTCCGAATGCCGCGGCGAGCTTCACGCGGCGACACTCCAAGGGCATGAAAACGAATCAATAACGCCGCCAGATCATCCTTTGTAAGCCCATGGCTGGCGAGAACTTCGCGAATCCTTGCGTCCCGTAGTGCTCTAGCAACAGCCCTGCTGTCTGCCTTCCGAACGGGCGGAGCACGTCGCTCCAGGGTTTCACATACATCTCGAGGCCGAAAGATTGCGGCAACAGCGAACGATCCCAGTACGGCGACTATCCCGAGCTTCCACCCGCAGAACCCGAATACGGCAGCATTGAGCGCAAAGAGGATGATCACCAGCAGTCCCTGAACGGCCTCGATGATTCGACCGTGCACGCCACCGAGGACCTCGCGGTACTCGTGGTTCCTCTCGGTGAGACCCCAGGCCGCTGCAACAACCACGATTCCGAGGGCGAGAAGCGCGAACGATGTACTCAAGGCAGTGTCTCCCGCAGCGCGGGCTGACCGGGATGAGTCGTGAAACCTTCCGCGAATTGGTCGAATGCCGCGGGCATGCGCTACGCCTGATGGCCGTCCCAATCCGATGAGTCGTAAGCTAACCCGCACTTCACGAGCCACGCCTCCAGCAAAGTCATCAACATGTTCGCGGTTTGAGCCCAAATTTCACCCAGCCCGTCGAGGAACTCGTCGATCTTCTCCGATCGATCGGGGGCAGATGGATCGGGGAAGATGTCTAGGATGAGCGCAGCGGTTGGCCAGAGCCAACGGCAGCACAGCGACTTGCCTGTCTCATCACCTACAAAGAAAGGTTCCCGTCCTCCCACTGTGTCTTGCCAATCAACAAACTTTTGCATGACATCACGGTCAAAGTGCCCGAAGTGCTTATCTCTTATTCGGTACATCCTACTGATGAATGCATCCGGCTTTTCGGTGGTGACACGCTGCCATAAAGCCCACTGCTGCGGTTTGGAGCTGAGCACACTGGGGTCAATCAGCTTTTCCGCATTCAACCTTTTCAGGACCCGAAACGACTCGGCGCACCAACCGGCGCCGGCGTTCCAGATCATGAACTTGTCAAGCTGCCGTACAGGCGCAGTCTCGCCTTCGGCATACTCTAACCATCGCAGTGCGGAATTGATCGCCTCCAGGCATGCCATAAGCTGCATCATCGATGCGAGATTCGGAATCTCGAGCACCCTCGATCCACTGGGCAGCCTTATTCGAAGTTGCCTCAGCGCGAACTCGCCGGAGCGTGTGTTCATTGGTTTATCCCGATCGGCAGTGGCCATGATAGCAAGACCTGGCGCACCAGCCGTCAGTCAAGCCTTCGATGACACAATCGGTCCGCCCAGGCGCCGCGGCGAGACGATCGGGCGCAGGTCGCCGCTGTTGAGGACGCGAATGTCGCGGATGCCGAACTTCATCATGGCCAGGCGCGTGAGCCCCAAGCCGAAGGCAAAGCCGGTGAATTCCTCCGGGTCGATGTTGCCGGCTTTCAGCACGTTGGGGTGAACCATGCCCGCGGGCAGAATCTCGATCCAGCCCGATCGCTTACAGGTTGCGCACCCGGACCCGCCGCAGATTTCGCAGTTCATGTCGATCTCGATGCCCGGCTCGACGAAAGGGAAGAAGCCCGGCCTCACGCGGATCTTGACCTCCCGCTTCATCACCTCGCAAAGCAGGGTGCGGGCCAGGGCGATCAGGTTCGCCAACGAAATGTCACGGTCGATCATCAGGCCTTCGATCTGGTGAAACGTGTTCTCGTGCGAGGCGTCGATGGTCTCGTAGCGAAAGCAGCGACCCGGGGCAATGACCCGCAGCGGAGCCCCGAACTTGAGCATCGATCGATACTGCACTGGCGAGGTGTGCGTCCGCAGGACCATGCCGTTGTTCAACCAGAACGTATCCTGCATGTCACGGGCGGGGTGCGTTGCGGGGATGTTGAGGGCCTCAAAGTTCGCGTATTCGGTTTCCATTTCCGGCCCGGCCTCGACGGTGAACCCCATCCGCTCAAACAGCCGCTCGACCTCCCATTGCACAGCCGTCACCGGATGGACGCTGCCCATCGGCCGGACCGCCCCCGGGAGCGTGGGGTCGAACATCCGGGCCTGGGCTTGCTCGGCTCCTGCGGCCGATGCCTGTAGCTCGGCCAGTCGGGCGTCGATCAGGGCTTTAACGCGGACCTTGGCATCGTTAACCGCTTTGCCGACCGCCCCCCGCTGGTCGGCAGGAAACGCCTTGATGTCCGCCAGCAGCGATCCCAGCGAACCGGCCTTGCCCACAATGTCGGTGTCGATCCGGCGCACGTCGTCCTGTGATGCCGCCGACCGAAGTCGCTCGGTCAGTTCGGCTTCGATACTCGAAAGCTTTTCTGTCAACTCATTGAGTTTCACGGAACGGAATCCAATCCAAGCCTGAGATTCATTGGAGAATGAAGAAGATTAAGGACTGGCGTCGCTGGCGGCAAGCAGGACGTACCCTGTTGCCGTGGCAGCGGCCCTGAATTTGGAGCGTTTATTGATCTGACTGTCAGCTTGACCCCGGGGCCAGTTCTCGGGCATCATAAGCTGTTCGGTTCAATTTTGAGGCGATCAGGTCAGTACCAAAACCGTCGAGGCCTGCCTGGGTTGAATATTGCGACATTGGGTATGAGATGATGATCCAACGCGCCCAAAGAATGCTCAGGAAACCGGTGGAAATTCAGTTCGGGATATCGAACATGGGGGCTCCGGGGCGGCGACTCGGCCGAGCCGCACTTTTATCATGGCCTGCTTAACACAAAACGATTTTGACCACTATATGCGCGGCGGGATGGACGCCGACACCCGTGAGGGCGTGACGACTCACCTGGAATCGTGTGACGATTGTCGAAAAGCATTCCAGAAACACCTGGCGGGCGGCGCGGCCCGGGCGACCGCGGAATCCACGACCGCAGCGGCCGTTACTGTGGATTCGGCGCTGGTCGTTTCCGGATCAGGTCCATCGTCCATGTCGGCGGGTATGAAGCTTCCACGGATCGAGGGCTACCAGATCACCGGCGTGCTCGGCCAGGGCGGCATGGGCATCGTCTACAAGGCCGTGCAAACCAAGCTTAATCGTATGGTGGCGCTGAAAGTGCTCCCCGCGATGGTCGGCAGTGCGAACCCCGCGGCCGTGCAACGTTTCCGACGCGAAGCCACCGCGGCCGCCCGGCTTCATCACACGAACATCGTTCCGATCTACGATTTTGGCGAATCAACCGACGCCTATTTTTATGCGATGGAGTTTATCGAGGGCCGGCCTCTCGATGAAGTTATTGGGCAGGTCTCCCAGAAATTCGATCAGACAGACTCAGACGGAAGGCATGGAACGGCGTCACCGCCGACGGCCGCGGTGCTGGCCATGGCCATCAGCGAGTTGGAGCTGCCGATCCCGCCACGATCGGATGCCAGTTCCGACGGAACCTTTTCGGGGCCCATTTCGCCGCCCGTCGCGGGAACGGCGTCGGGCCTTCGCGGGCGAGCCTATTACCGTCAAGTTTCACGTTGGGTTTGCGACGCGGCCGAGGCCCTTCACTACGCCCACGGTCAGAGCATCATCCACCGAGACATCAAGCCGGCCAATCTGATTCTTTCGAACGACGGACGCATCATGGTGGCCGATTTTGGCTTGGCCAAGAGCGCCGGCGACGGCTCGGTCACTCGCACCGGGGCCCTGCTCGGCACCCTCCGGTATCTCAGCCCGGAGCAGGCCATGGCCCGGCGGATGCGCGTCGACCACCGCACCGACATCTATTCGCTCGGGGCGACGATGTACGAGCTCCTGTGCTTCCGCCCCGCCTATCCGGGCACCGACGACAAAGAGATTCTCGGCGCGGTCATGACCCGTGATCCACCGCCGCCGCGAAAGTTCAATCAAAACATCCCGGCGGAGCTTGAAACCATCTGCATGAAGTGCATGGAAAAATCCCCGGACGCGCGATATGAAACCGCGCGAGCTTTGGCGGATGATCTTCGAAGATACATCAACGATCTGCCGATCGTCGCCCGTCGGCCCGGGGCGATTACGCGCAGCCTCAAGTTTATTCGTCGCCGCCGGGCGCCGGTCATCGCCGTCGCGGCCATCGTGCTCGTGTCGTTGTCGGCGATTCTCTGGCGATAGGAGAGCGCCGCCCGCCGATCGGCCGAGAAAGCGTCGCTCAACGACAGCGCCCAGACGCTCGTCAGCATCGGCAAGCAATGGGACCGGGCCGAGGCCGAATTGCTTAAAGCCCTTCTGCTCGACCCCAACAGCACACAAACCCTCCTTACACTTGCTTGGTTGAAACTCGAGCATCACCGGGCCGCGCCCGATGAAGCAGGTGAGAAGAGCCTTGAAGAAGTGATTGCCGCCTGCGAGCATATCCTTCGTCTTGATCCGAAAAACATCAAGGCCGTAGGGTTTCTCGGCCTGGCTCAGCGGCGGCTTCATCGATACCCAGAAGCGATCGCCACGCTCGAGCACGCGCTGAAACTGGATCCGACCGCATTTCCTTCGTGGTCGAATCTTGGCGCGCTGCACGCCGTCATCGGCAACAAGGAAAAAGCTGCCGAATACCTTAAGAAGGGGGCGGAGTTCGCCGGCCTGGAGCCGGATCGCTGGCGCGCGGCCGTCTGGAGAAATCTTGCAACGTTTGATTTGTTCCAGAGAAATCCGGCCGTCGTCAAACACGTTGCGAATGCACTCTCCTGCGATTCTGGCGACGTCCAGAGCTGGGTCATTCGGTCGCGGATCGGCCTGGAACTGGAGGGGCACCTAAACGCGTCGGAAGCGCTCGACGATGCCAAACATGCCGATCGAATTGGAGAATTCAAGAATGCGCGGGTCAAGCGAATCCGGGCTATCGCTCACCTGGCCAATCATCAGGCGGAAGAGGCCATCGAACAGGCCCAACGGGCCATAGAGCTGAACGATGAACCCACGATCAATCGCCTGGTCATGGCCGCGGCGTCCGCCGAGCTCGGTCGCGTTGAAGACGCCCGGCGATACTTGGAAGAGGCGGAACGAAGCTGGTCGACCGAGCTGCGAATTGAAGGCATGTACGTCGCCGAGGCGGGGGCGGGCGATCTCTGGATCGATACGGCCGACGAACGGTTGGCCCTCGCCGAGCGCGCCCGGCAGTCTCTGGCCGCGATGTCACAATGACGGCCGTCCTTCAAATTGCGCCCGACGTGCAAATCAAACCTCCGGTTCGACAATTCGTGATTATTTTTTGAAATCCCCGATCTTTGTGATACGATTTCAATGTGGGCGATTCTTTCGTTTGAAAGGGCACTGCCCCCTTAAACCCGGCCTTGCCGTTATAGCCCGGCAGTCGATGGCCCGCCTGTCCGGTTGCGATCGGGAGTCCAGCCAATGATCTTTCAGCCGCCGCTTCCGCCGAAGTACGCGACGCTTTCTGAAGCGGAGTTATGCGCGGGCATTGCACAACACAAGCGAAGCTTCGGCCCCCGACTCGTCATCCTCGGACACCATTATCAACAGGACGAAGTGATTCAGTTCGCCGACTTCACGGGCGACAGCCTGAAGCTCTCGCAGATCGGCGCCCGACAAAAGGATGCGGAGTTCATCGTTTTCTGCGGTGTCCATTTCATGGCCGAATCGGCCGACATCCTGACCGACGATCGCGTGAGAGTCCTCTTGCCAGACTTGTCGGCGGGTTGCAGCATGGCCGACATGGCCGACCTTGAACAACTCGAGGACGCCTGGGAATTCCTGGTTGAAGAATGCGCCACGGACCTGATCCCCATCACCTATGTCAATTCGTCCGCGGCAATCAAGGCGTTCTGCGGCGGATACGGCGGCGCCTGCTGCACCAGCAGCAACGCCTCGCGCGTGCTCGAGTGGGCGTTTGAACAAGGCGAGAAAGTCATCTTTCTTCCGGATCAGCATCTCGGGCGCAACACCGGTTACGCAATGGGCATCCCGCTTGACCAGATGGTCGTCTACGACCCGCGCGTGAGAAACGGCGGTCTGACACCGCGGCAGGTGCAGGCCGCCCGCGTCTTTCTCTGGAAGGGACATTGCAGCGTACACGCCCTGTTCACAGCCACGCAGTGCGACGAAATCCGCGGACTTGACCCCGCGTTCAAGATCCTCGTTCACCCCGAGTGCCCGTGGGAAGTCGTGCAGAAGGCTGATCTGGCCGGCAGCACCGAATTCATCATCAAAACCGTGAGCGAATCGCCGTCGGGTTCGAAGTGGGCCATTGGCACCGAGGTTCATCTGGTCAATCGATTGGCCGAGAACCATCCCGACAAGACGGTTCGTTCCCTCGCCGGGATTCAATGCCTCTGTACAACCATGTACCGGATCGACCTGAAGCACCTGCTATGGGTTCTTGACGAACTGGCGGCCGCCGTTTCCAGCTCCAGGGCGCCGTCGGCGGGCCAAAGGCTGGTCAACGAAATCCGTGTCGATCCGGAAACGAAGAAGCTGGCAGCCATGGCCCTGGAGCGAATGCTGGCCAATGTGACGACGCTGCCAGTGGCCATCAAATAGCGAGATGTGGGTTCCCCAAACCCGCCAGGTCAAATGGCCGATAAATCGGACAGTATGGTCATCGCACCGCCAAAAGGAACGGCGAACCCTTTTGCCACGGCGGATCCGCAAGCGGCAGACGTGGTTGTGCCGTGGACGGTCCCCGGCGGCCTCGTTGACGGCGGCGAACTGGTGATCCTGGCGATCAAGCCGTCGATGTGGCGCCCCTTCTTCGAGTCGGCCGCATGCCTGGTGGCTTCCGTCGGACTGGCGATTACGCTGACATTGCTTGCCACACCCCTGCCCGGATTGTCCGTGGCGCTTTCCGCGCAAGTCGTGCTCCTGATCGGTTTCGGTCGGCTGGGTTGGGCGATCATCCGCTGGGTCCCTTCCTGGTACATGCTGACCAACCGCAGGATCATCGAGATTTCCGGAATCCGCCGACCGCAGGTTGCTACAACCCCCTTGATTCAGGTTCGAAATACTTATGTCAACGCATCGGGCATTGAGCGCATGACCGGGACGGGAACCATCACCTACGTCAGCACCGATCCCCAAAGGGAACCCCGGCATTGGCAAATGATTGCTTCGCCAATCGAGGTTCACGCGGAAATCCGCAGGGCCATCGAAAACGCGATCGACGCCGCCGGCGGATAATCGCCGCCCCCACTCCCACGAATAACAAATACCCTCGCCACTCATCGCTTCCCGTGCATTCTCCTGCGCATGCGCATCGATGCCATTATTCGTTATAATCCACGCCGAAACCGGCTGGCCCCGACAGCAACCGCTGGTGCGAGACTCCCATCTCACATCAGGGGTTGACAGGAATGAATACGATGACGCACGCCGAATTGCTTTGGACGCCGTCGCCACACCGGGCGGAAAGCTCGCAGATGCACGCCTTTATGACCCGCATGGCCGACAAGTATGGCTTCGCCGCGGATTACTCTTCGCTTCATCGCTGGTCGGTCGGCCGTCGTGACGAGTTCTGGCGCGAGATGCTCGATTGGGCGGAAATCCGCCCGACCCGGCCCGCCATGTCCGTATCTCAGGGCGACGGAATGCTGGGCACGAAATGGTTTCCCGGCTTGGAACTGAACTTCGCGGCCCATCTGCTTCGATTCGGCGACGATCACCCGGCTATCGAGGCCGAAGACGAGCTGGGGCGCACGCGGACCATTTCTTATGCACAGCTTCGCCGACTCGTCGCAGGCTGTGCGGCCGGGCTCGC
>JBGTDB010000043.1:0-2616 GCA_041748515.1 Phycisphaerae bacterium | reverse complement strand
CGCGTCGCTCGCCGGCGAACCGGCGATCAGGCGAAGGTCGTCGTCGAGCGTGCCGTAGACGTTGTCGTCCCCGTTGGCATCGAGAAAAAGCGGATCGCTCGCGCTGTTGCCCGGCCCGCTCGTACCTGTCCAGCCGCCCTGCACGATGCTGTAATTGACGACGGGCGTGCCGGACGCGGTGTGGATTTGCGCGGATTCGTCCATTCCACCGGGATCGCTGTTTTCCCACAGGATGCTATTGCGTACCGTTGGAGACCCGCCGCTGGTGTAAATACCGCCGCCTTCATTTCCAGTTGCGATGTTCCTGCTCAGTGTGCAATTGGTCAGCGCAGGGCTGGTGCCAACCAGGTACACAGCGCCGCCGCGATTGGCCGTGTTTCCGCTGAGGGCGCAGTTGACGATCGGCCCGCCGCTGTTGTTGGTGACGGCCAGGCCGCCTCCCGCCGATGCGCTGTTGCCGAAGAACGCGCAGTTGATCACCGTGGACGTGCTGTTGTTGACGGTGTAGAGCCCGCCGCCGGTGCCGCCGCCGATTCCCTGGGAGACGTTCTCACGAAACGTACACTGGGACACGGTCGCGCTGCTGCCGGAATCGTTCACCATTCCGCCGCCGCCGCCATTGCCGCACGAGTTCCCAAGAAAACGGCACTGGGTGATTTTCGCCCCATTGGACGAGTTGTACATTCCGCCGCCCGTTGAGCCGGCAAAATTCCGCGTGAACACGCAGTTGGCTACGGTGGGACTTCCTCCGTTGGTGATCATTCCACCGCCGCGGCTGTCGGAAAACCCGCCGTTTGCGTTCCCGCCAGTGATGGTGAATCCGTCGAGGATGGCCGATGACGCGCCGCTGCCGGTCACGACGTGAAAACTGTTCTCGCCATTATTGCTTGAGATGTTGCAGATCCCATCGAGACAGTTGTCTCCAAACCCGCTGCAATGGGAATCGAAGAAGCACGATACCGGGTTGTCGTCGCCCGCCAGGTCGCCGCTGAGGATGGTGGGATTGGCTGCGATGTCTCGTTGCGAAAGTAATGTCTCCCCGCCGGCGAAGCCGCCGTAGATGCCCGCGCCGCTGAGAAGTTGGAACGACGCAGTGCGACCGCCTGGCGATTGGCCTCCGCCTTGGTCCGGCTTATACACTCCGGCGGCGACCCAGACGTCGTCCCCGCCATTGCCATCGACGAGGGCCGCCTGCAATGTCTTCTTGGCTGTGGCCCAGGTGAGCCCATCGCCGGAATCATCCGGCCGGGCGGCATTCACGTATCGAATACCGCCGAACGCCGTCGGGGTGGCTAAAAGAAGAGCCGCACAGCCCAATGCAACAATGCCAAATAGTGATTCGTTAGTCTTCATAAACGCGCTCCCATTCCGATCAGGATCGAGGGCTTGGCCCCTTCATCATGGGGCCAGCCGGCCGTATTTCCGTGAACCAGGAATGCCGTGCTCTGGGCGAGGACCATCTCCGCGGACACCGTCGCCAGAATCAATAAAATTGTGAATGTCCGCGTTTTGGGAAAAGTGTCTTTCATTGCTTTTGCCTCCCATGCAAGACCGGAATTCGTGGCGTATTCGTTCATTCGCCGACGAAACCTGTCTGGTACTCCGCGAAGTCGGCAAGACCGATATTCCCGTCGCCGTCGAGGTCGAAGCATTCGCATCCCTCGACCATGTCGGCTGCCGGGCCAGACATGCAATCGACGAAGGCGGTGTGATCCCGTAGATCGACCGTTCCGCTGACGTTGCAGTCTCCGGGCGGCGTCTCGTACCAGAATCCGCCGGCCAGTTTGAAAACGCCACCGGTCATTTCGCCGGCATCGGGCTGACCGATGGTGCCCGATAAGACGAATCGGCCGTCATCACTTGTGCTCCGGCTCGAGCCGCCGTCGATGGTGTACCAGGGTATGGTGAGCGGCTCGACTGCGATGCTAAGCGCGCTTGCCGCTGCAAGAAGAGATGCGGGCGTGAAGAACGAAATTCTCATGAAGCTTGCTCCCAATCCAGGAAACAGCGGTTTGGCCATCAACGCGGGCCGACGGCGATGAAAGAGAAGGGTGCGTTAATCAGTAAGTGCTGTTCGACACCGCGAATGAAAGTTTTAACCCCCGCAGTGCTAGGGCCTACGTCATCGGTAAGTGCGTATGCGGGGCCACCGCCCGGCCATCGCTCGGCTGTGCAGACCATGATCGGCGGTGCGGTAAATGGAACGGTGAACTGAATCGTATAGTCCCCTGTATCATTGCGAACTGTGCTAAAGCCGGATCCCGTAATTCGGACACCGTGTTCATTAACAAAGCCGCGAACAATGCGCAGGTTTTCTTCACCCGCCGTCGCGCGGAATTGGCCGCTGGGACCTAGCCGGATGTCACCGCGAACATCGAGCCTGGCTTGCGGCGTGGTCGTTCCGATACCGACGTTGCCCGCCGTCTCGATAATGAGGTTCTTGTTTCCACCGCCGCCGACGCTTTGCAGCTTCAGCGCCGTGCCTGCGCCGGTTCCTTGTTGCCTGAAGACCCAGGATCGTTCGATGCCCAGCCACAAGGCGTCGGCTTGGTCACCCCCGTTGACAATGACCATGGGTCCTATGACGTCCAGCTTCGAGGTCGGCGCGGTCGTCCC
>JBGTDB010000042.1:0-8140 GCA_041748515.1 Phycisphaerae bacterium | reverse complement strand
CCAACGCATCACCCATCACCGCGCGCCGCGCGCGTTATCACAAATGGTTTCCGAAAATGTACGCAACGAAATGGCGAAGCACGATCCGCGCGAAAAAGCGCCCGTACCAAACAGACCCAGTTACAAAAACCGTAACCTATTGCAAACAAAGGACTTACGATCGATGGACTGAATTCGAGCAGACCCAGTTACACGGCTTTGAAACCCAGTTACATGCAGTTTTCCGATGTTTTTGGGTGCAAAATGGGTGTTTCTGAAAGTGGATGCCACAGTACGACGGCCCTTTGGGAAAGCAAGGAAAGCTGGCGGACTCAAAAAGGTTGTCGGATCTGGGAAACTGCATCATGCAAACGGCCATACTCCCATACCATCGCGCCGCACACCGGTGCGTCGGCCGCGAGCGTTTGCAGGGCGAACCGCTCGATCACCTCCTCCGGTGGAGCGATCCAGTGACCGCGCCATCGGTTGTCCCGATCCAGGACAAACACGACGCGCAGGTTCGCAACCCCCCGCGATTCGGCGATGTCCAAAAGCCATTGATCGAGCGCGGCTCGATCCGGCGGGATGGGAACCGCGGCGATTCCCGACTCAAAAGCGATGTACTCGTGAAAGTTGCTCACGACGACGAGGTTGTCCGACGCGATCTCACTCAGCCACTCGTACAGACCGGCCGCGTTCGGCTCGGAGGCCCGCGACCACGCCCCCGACGGCGTCACCGCCCGGTCGGCCGCCGCCCAACGCTCAACCGACCTGCCCCAGTCGTATCGAACGGTCCAGCTCGCCATCGCAAGAAGCCCGACACAAAGCCAGACGCGAAGCGCCCGACGTGGAATCAGCAGCAGCGGCCCGACAAAAAGTACGAAATAAAGCGGCTTGATCGGCTGGTAATACCGGGCCAGCTCGACGAACCGATATTTCTCGGAGAACAAAGCCGTCGTGGCAACCAGCATCAACAACAATGCAATGACAACCGCAATGCTCATGGAAATGGCCGGCGTCGCGACGAAGTTTCGCATGGCCCGCCGCACGCCCGGCACGAGCAGCGCCGCGGCGATCAGCACGATCGGCCAGAGCGAAAAGACCCACGGGACGAATGCGCGATGGGCGTAGAAGCCAAATGAAGTGAACTGTCGCCACGCCTCCGCGACCATGGCCCATGAGAGATCAAACCCCACGGTCCGGCCGAGATTCAGTTGCGCCTGCGTGCCTGCGCCGGCGCCGAACCAATGATTGACCCCAATCAACAGAACAATGGGAACCGCCGATCCGACGATGAATGCCGCCGCGTGGCCCAAGGCCATTCGCTTTCGCGCCCACTCGAAGACGAGCCACGCGCCGAGCGCCAGTGGTATGAACAGGCCCGCGTATCGAAACCAGAACATCAATCCGCAGGCAACCCCGGCGAGGCCGAGTCTAAGCGGGCCGTGCCCGCCGCAGAGGGCATGCGCGGCCGCACGGCCGGTCGTCGCGCGGGCGCCCTCGCGGGCCGCCGTTTGAAGAGAGGTCGCACAAAGCCAGAGCATGATCCACGGCAGCGCCGCCGCGACGATGATATCGGTGGATGGATTGACCAGCGACGAAACAGGGACCGCACTGCCCGCCGCAACGGCAGCCACAAGCAACCGGGTCAGCCGACTGAGCAGCATGTGGCACGGGCGTCCCGCTGGTGTTTTCGCTGCCGAGTCGGCGATGCTGCGCGATTCCCGGAAAGTCGATGCGACGGCCAGCGCCCGCCAGGTCAGCGCGAACCAGCCCACCAGCGCGGCCGCGCAGGCCAGAATGTTGACCAAGCGGCTCGCCTCCGGCGCCGAGATTCCCAGGGCTTTCCGCAGCCCTGCCAGGAAAAGCGGATACCCGGCGGGCCACTGGGTCAGAAACGTCCAGTCCACCGTCCATCCCCAGGGTTGGAACGGCGCAACCGGCGGCGTTGTGGTGAGCCCTTTCCCATCCACCAATCGATTCGCCGCCGTCAGGAGGTAGGCATAGTCCGACTCGACCAGGGGTGGAATGGACGCCCAGAGGGGCAGCAGCGAAACGACAATGGCAATCGAAAGCGCCGCGGCCGCAAGTCGTTTCCATGGCGCGCCAGCCAGGGCCGGCAAAGTTTCCGCCGGAGTGGTCGGCTCCGCCGGTGAAACGCGCGAGGTTGCGGGATTGAAAGTGGGGGGGCTCACCGGTTCTTTCGACGTGAATCCGTGCGCCGTGTGCATGGCCATGGCAATCAGCGGGCGTTGCCCGGCATCGTCCGGCATCGTCCAACGTCAGCGGTGCGCACAAGGAACCTCACACCGCGGCCGCGGACCGGAGACGCTCGGAAAGCGTTGAGGTCATCAAGGAATATACTTTGCCGGGCACCACGTCGATGCGCAGAGCATCGGCCAGCTCTTCAATGTCCTGTTCGATCGTCGGCAACGTGCGCACCAGCAGGGCCAGATCGATCCCGACCCGCTGAGTCGCGTCTTCGCAGACCGAGAGAATGCGATCGGGCGAAGGCGATTCACAGAGCAGGGCCGCAATCCGATCGGAAGCGTTGAGAATTTTCGCAACGATGGCCGTGTCGCCCTCGCCGGGGTGGTCCGATTGATGAAGGTTGACTGCCGAGCAGACCGGCGCGGGCAGCGTCCAGTGGGCGAGCACCATCGCCGACACGTCGCCGTGCGTGGCCTCGACCGCATCCATTTCTTCCTCCGGCGAAATGCCCGGTCCGTCCGGGCGATGGTTAGAAGCCAGCGGGCCGTAAGGTCCGGGAAGCGCCTCTACCAGAATCGGAATGCCGATGTCGGCCAGCAGCGCGGCAATAAACGCCTCGTCGCGATGCGGGCGAACGAGTTCTTCGGCGAAATGGGCCGCAATCAGTGACGAGGTGAGCGAACGTCGCCAGAAATAACCCATGTCCAGTCCGGCAACTTGCTTGTTGCTCATCGTGTCCACAAGGTATCGTCCAAGTAGAAGCGACCGCGTTCGCTTCGGCCCAAGCAAGGTCAACGCCTGCTTCGTCGATACGACCTTGTTCCGCACGCCGAACAGCGCCGAGTTGGCCAGCCGAAGCAATTCGCTCACCGTTCCCGGATCGGCCGAAAGCACCTTCACCAGGTCGGCGTAGTCAAACTCCGGATCCTGCATGATCTCCAGAAACCGCAACACCACTTGCGGCATCGAGGGCACGGCCGCCGATTTCTTGATTGTCTCCAGAACGCTTGCTTTCATGGCTGGGCTCTCCTGTCGCCAGGGCCCCGGGGGCCGGCGCGCCGATTGGTTACCGGGCATATCGGCCCTTTCAGCCCGCAGTTTCAGGTTGCGGATGCCGCCAAACCCGAAGTCAAAGGAATTGATCCCGACCCGCCATAGCCCGGTACTACAGAGATGAGTACCGACTCACAGACTGGCCGATCGAAAAATTCAGGGCCGGTAACTAAAGGGGGTCCGATAGCCCGCCGACAAGCGATTGCGCGGGCATGGCAGCTTCTGAGCGAGCCCGCGCCGGCCTATCCACCTGTGTGCCGTTTCCGGAACGGGCCCCGGAACATTCACGCGATCGTGCGTGAAACGGCATGAACGGATTGCAGCGGGCACAGCCGGAAAAACCCGGCGACGCCCAGAGTCGTCAAGGATGGCGATATGAGTCGAATCAATTCGAATCTAGCGGCGTTACGAGCGGTTCATCAACTCGGACGAAACCAGAACGATCTTGGCGTTCGCCTACAGCGGCTGGCGACCGGCTTGCGAATCAATCGTGGGGCGGACGATCCGGCGGGGCTGATCGCCTCGGAACGACTGCGCTCAGAAATGCGCGGCATTCATCAGGCGATCGAAAACTCGGCAAGGGCCAGCAACGTGGTCCTGACCGCCGAGGGATCCCTACAGGAAGTCTCGGCGCTGCTCCTGGATCTTCAGGCGCTTGTGGTCCAGGCGGCCAACGACGCCGGCATGACCCACGATGAGATTCAAGCCAACCAGCTACAGATCGATTCGATCCTGGAAAGCATTGACCGAATCGCCAATACGACAACCTTCGCCGGAAGAAAGCTCCTCGACGGCAGCATGGGATACACGCTTTCCACCGTGCCGACCACGGCGATTGGACAATTGAACGTATTCGCCGCCCGTGTGCCGGAAGGCGGCACGCGCGACGTGACGGTTGAAGTCATTCATTCGGCTCAGCGCGCCGAACTGGCCTTCCTCGGCGGCACCATCGGCGGAACCTCAACGACATCGGCCACCACCGTCGAGATTCGCGGGAACCTCGGGGCCCAGCTTCTCAGCTTCGTTTCAGGGACGACACTCGCCCAAATTGCGGCAGCGATAAACAACGTAACCGCCATGACCGGCGTGACCGCCTCGGTCTCCGCCGCGCCCGGCGCGGCCAGTGCATTGATGCTCAACAGTTCGGCGTTCGGATCCGATGCCTTCGTCTCGGTCCAGCCGGTGAATGGAAACTTCGTGGCGGCGGACACCGCCGGCACAGTCGCTCGCGACTCGGGCGTGGACGCCGGCGTGCTGGTCGACGGCCAGCTTGCGGCGACCAAGGGATTTGTGGCCGACGTTCGATCGGCGGGCCTGGATGCCAGGATCAACCTGACCGAAACGTTCGGGCAGACCCTATCGTCGGCGACCTTCCGAATCACGGGAGGAGGGGCACTTTTCCAGATAACGCCGCAAGTGAACCCCAACGGCCAGATCCACTTTGGCTTCCGGTCCGTTTCAACCACACAGCTTGGAGACAACGTTGCCGGACTGCTGTATACTTTAAAATCTGGCTACGATAACGAGCTGGTCCGCAAGAACTTTGCGTCGGCCCAGGACGTTATCGCCACGGCTATCGACCAGATTTCGTTCTATCGCGGCCGCCTTGGGAACATCCAGCGGAACCAAATTGACACGGCCGTGAACAGCCAGAGTGTCGCACTGGAAAACGTGACCGCCTCGGAATCGGTCATTCGCGATGCCGACATGGCCGTCGAGGTTTCGGAGCTCAGCCGGGCCCAGATTCTGGTTCAGAGCACCCAACGAACCCTGCAAATTGCCAACTCCATCCCCCAATTCGTCCTGGCGCTACTGGGATAGCGGTTCAGGAACGAATAGTCCCCCGGCTCTCCAAACGCTAAAGGGGGCTCCGTTGACCTCCAAGGGACAGGTCGCGGCCCCATGCGGCCGATAAGTCCAGTGCGGGGAGTGCGCGCGCATTCTTATCACCCCCTTGATTGAGAGTCGTCGAGGTGGGTACCGCGAGACCAGGTTCGAGGAATGGGCGATGAGTGGAATAAGCAGCGGGGTCGGACTCATATCGGGAATCAACACGGCGCAGCTCATCGAGCAGCTCATGGCCCTCGAGGCCCGCCCGATTCAGAACTTGCAGTCGCGCGTCGGGGCGCTTGATACCCGGCGGGCGGCGTTTCTTGACTTGTCCGCCCAGCTTATGGCCATTCGAAACTCCGTTTCGAACTTCCACCAGCAGAGTTTTTTCAAGCGATTCCAATCAAAGAGCAGCAACGAGAACGTCTTGCTCGCCAATGCGTCGCAAAATGCCCTGCCCGGCAGCGCGACGATTCGCGTTCATTCCCTGGTGACCAATCATGCGATGGTCAGTCGCGGGTTCGTCGATGCGAACAGCACGCCCATCGGCGTCGGAACTATGACCATCGAGAGCTCGGCCGCCCGTGTTGATAACAGCACGGAGCTGAACCTGCTCAATGGCGGGCGCGGCGTGAAGCGCGGCGTCATACAGATTACTGATCGTAACGGGGCTTCGGCGGAAGTTGATCTCAGTCGGGCGTTCACCATTCAGGACGTTCTCGACGCGATCAACTCCAATACGACGATCGCCGTACGGGCCAGCGTGACCGGCGTGCCCACTTTCGGAATGAACGGGCCCACGGGCGACCGCATCGTTCTCGAGGATACTAGCAGTGGCGCGGGCAACCTGAGCGTTGTCGACGTCGGCGGAGGGTCGGCCGCGAAAGATCTCGGCATCGCAGCCTCGGTTTCGGAAGGCCGGATCGACGGCGCCGACTTGATGCGGATCGACAGGACCACGTTGCTTTCCGCGCTGAACGACGGCAACGGCATCGATCGACTTCGGCAGGGTGCGACCGCCGGCGATCTGATTTTCAACACGAGTTCGGGAAGCTTCAGCGTTTCTCTGTCGGACGTTCTGCAATTCAACACTGATCTTCGAGCGCTGAACAGCGGCAACGGCGTTCGACTTGGCGTGATTCGCATCACGGACCGAAACGGCGACACTGCCGACGTTGACCTGACCGAGGCCGCGACTATCGGGGACGTGCGCGCGGCCATGTTGGACGCGGGACTGGCGATTTCGGTAACCACGGTAAACTCACGATTGTTGATTACGGATACGTCGAGTGCCACCGGCGCCAACGCAAGCAAATTGAAAATCGAGGATATCAGCGGCCACGCCGCGCAGGATCTGGGCATTGCCGGCGAAGTCGAGGGTAATTCGATCAACGGCCGGGATGTCTATCGCGTGACCTCCGTCGGAGACCTTGTCCGGGCCATTAATCATGCTCTCGGAAACAATGGTCAGGTTTCGGCCGCGATTTCCCTGGACGGTAAACACCTCGAACTAACCACCGCCGCCAACGCCGGTACGGTTACGATTGCCGCGGGCGTCGATTCAACCGGCGTTGTTTCGCAAGCGGCGAAGGATCTGGGAATCCTGAATGCGACCATTTCGGCCGGCGGGCGCATGAACACGCGACGGTTGGTTGGCGGATTGAACACGACGCTACTCGCGACGCTGAACGGCGGGGCCGGCGTGGGCCGAGGCGTGGTGTCAATGACCGACGGGCACGGCCGCTCGACGGTACTGGATTTTTCCACCGCCGCCACGCTCGGCGACGTGATAGATCTGATCAATAGTGACACGGCCACGGGCATTGCGGCATCGGTCAATCGGGCGGGTAACGGGATTGTGCTTCGCGACGAATCCGACGGAGGCGCGGCCATGACCATTGCGGACGACATCGGCACGCTCGCCGCCGACCTCAACATCGCGGGCACCTTTGCGCCGGGTACGGACGCGGCGGCCGAGAGTGGCAATCTGCAAAAGCAATACATTTCGCGCCGAACGCGCCTGGCAAACTTGAACGGGGGGAGCGGCATCGGAACCGGGACAATCTCTATCACCGGCACAAACGGCGGCATCCATCAAATCAACGTCGGAAATAACATCCAGACAGTCGGCGAACTGATTGACACAATGAACCTGGTCTTGCCAAGTACCATCCAGGCCCGCATCAACGATCGGGGTGACGGCATTCTGATTGAAGACTCGGCCGGCGGGGTGGGAAAGCTAACCGTCGCCGACCAGACCGGGCGCGTGGCCTCGGCGCTGCGACTGGTCGGCGAGGCCAAAGCCGGACAGAGCGTCATCGACGGGTCGTTCGAAACGACCATCGAAGTTGGGGCAACAGATACTCTGACCCAGCTCGCCCAGCGATTAAACGCGGCCAATGCCGGAGTCTCGGCGTCGATTATCAGCGACGGAAGCACAACGAATCCATTCAGCCTTACCATTACTTCGACGACATCCGGGCGTCGCGGCGCGATGACCATTGATACCGGCGGGCTGGATCTTGGGCTCGGCACGCTGACGGCCGCTCAGGACGCCTTGGTTTCTGTAGGCACCGGGGGCGGGACAGCTTCGATTCTGGTGGCGAGCGCATCGAACACGCTGACAGAGATTCTGCCCGGCGTGACCATTAATCTGCTCTCCGCCTCCAGTGACGAAGTCACCGTCACGACCGATCAGGATATCAATGGCATCGTCGAAAGTATTCGCGGATTCGTGGACCGATATAACCAGGCGCAGGGGAAGATTGACGACCTGACTCGCTTCAACAACGAAACCTTCGCCCGCGGCACGCTCTTTGGCGATCGAACGGTGGACCAGGTTCGCCAGCGCTTGCAACGGGTGATCATGCGACCATTCGAGGGCGCGGACCCGGCCGTGGCAAGGCTCTTTAACGTCGGAATTCGCCTCGGGTCGGGCAACCGCCTCGAGTTCAATGAAACTCGGTTTCGGGAAACCTATGAGCAATCTCCGGAATTCGTCGAGCAGCTCTTTACGACCGCCGAAACCGGCCTTGGCACGGTGCTGCAAACGACGCTCGACGAAATG
>JBGTDB010000041.1:0-3254 GCA_041748515.1 Phycisphaerae bacterium | reverse complement strand
CCGTCCTCGAATGTCACCACGACTTGCGAGAACCCGAACTTCGAAACGCTGCGCATGTTTTCCAGGCCGGGCAAGCCGCCGATCGCCTGCTCGATGGGAAACGTGATCCGCTGCTCGACCTCCTCCGGCCCGAGCGCGGGGGCGATGGTGTTGACTTGCACCTGCACCGGCGTCGTGTCGGGAAAGGCGTCGATGGGGAGCCGTTCGAGCACCACGAAACCGCTGGCGACCAAAGCCAGGGACGCAGCCACCACGATGAACCGGTGCCGCAAGGACCAATCAATAACCGCGCTCAGCATGGACTATCTTCCGGGATGGACCTCGCAACATCCCGCCCCGATGCTGCCTTTGAGAATTTCAGTCTTTAATAGGAAACTCCCCGCAGTCACCACCGTCTGCCCATCGGCCACGCCGCGGACCACCTGCACAAATCCCGACGAAGTCGCGCCCAGCGAAACCTTTCGCGGCCGGTACAACGTGTCGCTTTCCTTGATGAAGACGAGGCTGCAACACCCGTCGGTTTGCACCGCGCTGGCAGGGACGGTCAGCAGCTCCTCACCGCCGTACGCAATGACGCGGACACGACCGAACATGTTGGGCCGAAGCAGACCGTCCTCGTTGTCCAGCGACGCCCGGGCCCGAACGGTCCGCGTACGATCGTCCACCTCACTGCTGATCCAATCGATGGATCCTTCAAAGCCCCGCCCGGGCAGCCCATCCGCCGTGAACAGCATGGGCGCACCCAGCCGCACCGACACCAGATCGCTCTCGCTCAGGCTGATGAACAGCCACAGCGACGAGAGATCGGCCACGGAAAACAGCGCGTCGCCGACGGATACCGCCTCGCCCACCACCGCCGAATGCAGAACAACGCGCCCGGTGATCGGCGAACGCAGCTCATAACGCGAGAGCGCATCCACCCGGCCCAGATCGAGGGCCGCGATTTGCGCGTTGTCGACGCCCAGAATCTGAAGCTGCCTCCGGGCGGCGTTCAACTCGATTTCGGCAACCGTCATGGTGCGGGCCAGGGCCAGATGCTCCTTTTCCATTTCCAGGTCGACGGCCTCGATGGTCGCGGCAAAGTTCGCCTCGGCATGAAAAAGATCGCTTTGTGCCGTCTGGAAGGATTCCTGGCTGGTAATGCCGCCTGCCAGCAAGTTCTTTTCCCGGGCAAACTGGCTGCGGGCGAGTTCGAGTTGAGCATGCGACCCGAGCACTCGGCTCTTGGCCTCGCCGATGCGAACCAGTTCGAAACGTTTGCGGAGCTCACCCGTGCCGATAGGCTCGGCGCACGCCGCGATCAGCGTTTCAATAGCATCGTGAATATGGTGGTGTCGATCCAAATCGGACCGGGCCAGCCGCCAAGTCTCACGGGCATTAACGTAGGCACTCTTGGCCGCGCCGAACTCCGCGCTTTCGATCACGGCCACCAGGTCGCCCGACATAACCGCCTCGCCGACGCTTTTCGGTACTTCCGTGATGACCCCCGGCAACCGCGCCGTGATGCGCGCCAGCCGAGTTTCGTCGTAGCGCACTTCTCCAAGGGCTTCGATGGTCACCGACATCGGGCGAAGCCGGGCCGCCTCGACCGCGATTCCGGCCTTCTCGGCCACGCTTGCGTCCAGCAGGCGGATCTGGTTGGCCTCGACATTGCAAAGTGGGTTGTTCATCGGACGAAGCGGATGCGCTGTCCGCTCGACCGTCAGTCCCGCTGGACTGCTGAGCTCCGCGCGGCGCACGGCAACCTGAGTCGGCGGGCGCAAGGCCGCCCAATACGCTTCGACTTCGGGATTGCATGGAATACACTGCGACTCCGGAATCCCGTGCCCGCCGCACCAATCGCCACTTTTCTTGAAGCCATCAATCAGCGACGGATTGCACCGCGTACAAACGTCCTCTGGAACGCCGTGCTCAGCGCACCATTCCTCCGGCGCTACCGGCCCATCGCGCGGCTCCAGTGTAAAGACACCGTGTCCACTCGCTTGGTCGTGATCAAGGTCGTGGTCGTGATTCTCGCCGGGATGAGCTGCCGCCGGAGCCGGCGCCTTCCCGCATGCGGCGCCAAGCCCAAGCCCAATGGCTGCAAACACAATCCATGCCGGTCGAACTTGGCTTTGCCGGCGGGCAATGCCCGGACTTAACCGGCATTGCCGATCGCTCGTGATTTGTTGTTGATTCATGGCAACGTCCTCAATCGTAATCACCGTTGTGACTGTCTTCTTGTTCTTCTTAGTCCTGGACTTCCGCGTTCGATTCGGGATCGGCCTCTTTTTCTGCAGCGTCGAGACGGTCTGGCTCCAACTCAGAAAGCGGAAGCCCGACGGTCCGCTCAAGAAGCGGTCCGGTCTGCGCCGCGATCGTCAGCCCTTCGAAGTACCGCTCCTGCACCTGAAGGTAAAAACGCTGCGCTTCCAGAACGTTCAGAAACGAAGTCCGGCCAAGCTCATACGAGTCTCGGGCCAGTTGGAAGTTGCGCTCGGCCAGCGGAAGCGAGCGCGTTCGATGCAGTTCCACAAACCGCCAGGCGCGTGCCGCCCGTTCGGCCGCGCCGCGAACTTCATGAATCATGGCCTGCTCCACGGCCTCGTATTCCTTCACCGCTTGGGCGAATGCGAACAGTGCCCGGGCGATCTGAGCCCGATTCTGATCAAAGATTGGTAGTTCCAGGTTGATCGTCGGGCCAAGAACATAGGTCTGGCTTTTATCTGAGCGGCCCTCTCCGCTTCGGCGCTCGTCTCGCTCAAACCCCAGCCCCAGCTCAAAGTGTGGCAGAACGCGCCGAAGCTCCAGCCGATACCGCTCGCCGGCCGCAAGCGCGTTGCGATCCGCCGCCCGAAGATCGAGCCGGTTTCGCCGGGCGGCCGCAATCAGCCGGTCGGCACCGGCTACTTGCGGAGCGACGTCCGACAACGCATCGGTCAACGGCAAATCCTCCGCCCGACCGGAGAACCCCAGAAGCGCCGCCAAGTTACGCCGGGCCTCATTCGCCGACGCCTTACGCGACAGCTCCGTTAGCCCGGCCTCTAACTCCAGCTCTTCGGCGAGGTTGACGTCGAGCTCCGTGCCCGCGCCGGCATCGCGCCGGGCAATGGCCGCACGGTGAATCTGTCGAGCGTTTTCGATTGCCTGTGTAGACGTATCCGCCAGCGCCAGCGCCCCGACCGTCTCGAAATAGGCCTTTTTCACGTCCGCCACCAGTTCGACGGCATGCCGGGCTGTTGCCAGAATCGCCGCGTCAAGGTTGACTTCCGCCG
>JBGTDB010000040.1:0-2575 GCA_041748515.1 Phycisphaerae bacterium | reverse complement strand
GCCGTAC
Source organism: Phycisphaerae bacterium (assembly GCA_041748515.1). Taxonomy (GTDB): domain Bacteria; phylum Planctomycetota; class Phycisphaerae; order UBA1845; family UBA1845; genus JBGTDB01. The sequence continues at coordinate 2,568 of JBGTDB010000040.1, read as the reverse complement.
GAGAGCGTCGAGAAGATCGAGCTCGTTCATCATGCAACGGGCCAGCCCATTGCCCAGGTAAGCCAGGCCAACAGCGGCATGGTGGTCCGCGACATTCGGCGAATGGACGACCGGGTGCTCGAACGATTCACCGTGCGCGAGTTAATCGACATCTGCAAGCGGGCGGCCGGGCGGTTCATGTCGGCCGCATTGCCCATCGGCGACACAACTCAGACGTTTGACGACTACCTCCACCAACTCTCGGCCACAACCGGCATGCCCGTCTCCTACTGCCGGGCCAACGCCGACAAGATACGCCGGGTGCTGGACGAAATGGACGTAATTGTCGCGGGATTGACCCGTGGGTTCGACCTGGAAATCATCGACCGTGGGTGGGGGCGGCAATCCGATCGCACGCTCAGTTTCTTCCGGGCCGGCCGCATCTTCGGGGCGGTGCTGCCGAGCAACTCGCCGGGCGTACACGGACTTTGGATCCCGGCCGTCGCCCTGAAGGCTCCGATCGTGCTCAAGCCCGGCCGCGAGGAGCCGTGGACGCCGCTACGGATCATCGAGGCCCTCGCAGCCGAAGGGATTCCCCGATCGGCCTTCGGCTTCTATCCGACCGATCACGCCGGGGCGGGCGAACTCCTGCGGCACGTCGATCGGGCCATGCTCTTCGGCGATACGGCCACCACCGCCCCATGGAAGGGCGATTCGCGGATTGAGATTCACGGGCCGGGGTTCAGCAAGGTGATTCTAGGCGAGGACGCTGCCGGCGAGTGGGAAAAGTACCTGGACGTGATCGAGGCGTCGATCGCCGCCAACGGCGGTCGGTCGTGCGTGAACGCTTCGGGCGTGTGGACGCCCAAAAACGGCAAAGAAATCGCGGCCGCCTTGAGCGAGCGAATGGCGAAGGTGCGGGCCTTGCCGCCCGACGACGCAAAGGCGACCATCGCGGCGTTTGCCAATGCGACAATGGCCGAGCGCATGTCGGCTATCATCGACCACGAACTGCGGTCGCTTGGCGCGGAAGATGTGACCGAGCGGCTTCGCGGCTCACCGCGGCTGATCAAGCAAGGCCGCGTCGCCTACCTTCTGCCAACGATCATCCGTTGTGACGATCGCGAGCACCCGCTGGTTAATCGGGAGTTTCTGTTTCCGTTTGCGTCAGTGGTCGAGTGCCCGATAAACGAAATGCCCGACGCCATTGGCCCTTCGCTTGTAGTATCGGCGATAACAAAGGACCGCGGATTGATCGAATCGCTGATGGCTTCGAAGAACGTCGATCGACTCAACATCGGGGCCATCCCCACCTACCAACTAAGCTGGGACCAGCCGCACGAGGGGAACCTGTTCGAGCACCTCTACCGCCAGCGGGCCTTCCAGGCCGAGCCGGCAGCATGACCCGTGCAGTAATCATTCGCCGACCTTAAAAATAGAACCCAATTCTCAGGATTTTTGCTCAGATTTTGCGTTCCAGCGCGGCCGGTTCGGAAACAACGGCGTTACAAGAACGGATCGATCGCAGCTCTTGCTGGGGGTGCGGGCGGACGCGAAACTTTCGAGCCATGAGCTTGCTTGAGGTGCCTCCGGTTATTTCCCATTCCCGCACGCGCGTATTGTACGGCGCAGGTACGCTTTCTCGGCTTGGCGAGTGCGCGAAGGCGGAGGGGGCTACCCACGTCCTTCTGGTGACTGATCCGGGAATCGAGGCGGCCGGGCACAAGGACCGGGCCGTTAGTTCGCTTAAAGCGGCCGGAATTCATGTCACAGTTTTTGACGGCGTGCGAGAAAACCCGACAACCCACCACGTCGAGGCTGGGGTTCGAGCCGCCCGCAAGGGGGCGCGCAACGGGTCGCCCGGCATTGGCGGTTCAACGAATCCGCTGCCTGCCATCGACCTAATCGTCGGCCTTGGCGGAGGCAGCTCGATGGATTGTGCCAAGGGGATCAATTTTCTCCACACCAATGGCGGGAAAATGTCAGACTACTGGGGCATCGGGAAAGCGACCCGGCCCATGCTTCCGATGATCGCGATTCCAACGACCGCCGGTACGGGCAGCGAGGCTCAGTCGTATGCCTTGATCAGCAATCCCATCACCCATCAGAAAATGGCGTGCGGCGACGTGAAGGCGGCCTGCCGCCTGGCGATCCTCGATCCGGACCTGACGGCCACGCAGCCGCCCCGCGTGGCCGCGGCCACCGGTATTGACGCCATCGCGCATGCCGTCGAGACGGCGGGTACGACGCGGAAAAACGAGGTTTCCCTGGAGTTCACGCGGGAGGCCTGGGCGCGGCTGGACGCGGCGTTTGAGCGGGCAATCGGCGAGGCCCTGAGAAACCCGCCTGTGTCCTTTTTCGGTAAGGGGGCAGGTGCTGCTGGGGCCGAGCGGATGTTGGGGAGGCAAGCGGACAGCTCGGACGAACGAGGACGGATGGCGGGCGCTGACTCGGGAAGGAACTCTGAAAGCGGAAAGTCCGCGCGGACTGAAGTCAGAGGCTCGCTTGAGCATGGAAATGCCGCGCGGACCGAAGTGCGCGGCTCGCCGGGGGCGGCGGAGGCGCGGGCGATGATGCTGCTGGGGGCCC
>JBGTDB010000039.1:0-4018 GCA_041748515.1 Phycisphaerae bacterium | reverse complement strand
TACCGGACGCGGCCTGGAGGGTCAACGGGCATCGTCGCGGTTTCGTGTATAGCGATTTTGGAGCATTGAGTTTCTTGTTTCCTGTTAAGCGGCGGCTCAAACACGTCGTCCAGTCGTTTGTGTACGGGGCCCGATCCGCGGAGGCGGATTGTGGAAAGGAACGGCCCGTGATTTTCGACTCCCTTCTCGGAATGTTCAGCGTCGATATGGGTATCGACCTGGGCACGTGCAACACATTGGTTTGCGTCAAAGGTGAGGGCATCGTCCTGAACGAGCCGTCGGTGGTGGCGGTGCGCCGCGGCACCAACCAGGTTCTCCGAGATGGCACCGCCGTTGGCCAGGTCGCCAAGGAAATGCTCGGCCGAACACCGGGCTCCATCAGCGCCATCCGCCCGCTCAAAGACGGCGTCATCGCCGATTTCGACATTACCGAGGCCATGCTCGGCTACTTCATTCGAAAAGTTCACGGGCGGCGTCGCCTGGTCAAGCCACGTGTGGTGATTGCCGTCCCGTCGGGGATTACCGCCGTTGAGAAGCGGGCCGTTTACAACTCGGCCGAGCGCGCCGGGGCCCGCCGTGTTTTCCTGATCGAAGAGCCCATGGCCGCCGGCATCGGCGCCGGGCTGCCCATCGGCGAGGCAACCGCCTCGATGATCGTGGACATCGGCGGGGGCACGACCGAAGTGGCCATCATGTCGTTGGCTGATATCGCCGTGGTTCAAAGCATTCGCGTGGCCGGCGACGAAATGGACGCGGCCATCGTCAGCTACATGCGGCGGAAATACGACTTGATGATCGGCATGCAGACCGCCGAAATGATTAAGATCGAACTGGGTGCCGTCGGCGACGTGGACGGCGAGGAACGGCGAATCATCCGCGGTCGCGACGTAGTCGGCGGGCTGCCGCGCCAGTGCGAAATCAGCAACGAGGAAGTTCGCGAGGCGCTCAGCGAACCCATCGGGTCCATCATTGCCTGCGTCATGCGGACGCTTGAATCCGCCGAGCCCGAGCTCGCCGCCGACCTGGTAGAAAACGGCATTCACCTGGCCGGGGGCGGAGCCCTTTTGCGCGGTCTCGACCGGGCCATCGCCGAGGCTACCGGCCTGCGGGTCAACGTCGTCGACGACCCGCTTTGCTGCGTGGCCCGCGGAACTGCCGTCTACCTCGAGAACCTCGCCGCCTGGAAAGACACGCTCGAATCAGACGCCGACGAGTACTGATCCGGCCGCGGCGTATTCCTACCCCTCAAAGTCTATGTCTATCGTTGTGGAGTCGTGCCGAGATGCATGCGGTTATCCGTTGCGCTGCTTCGGCCCGTCTCGATGGACTTGGTCTTCAAGGTGCCGCGATCGCCGCGGACTTCGGTTGAGCTCTCGCCGGTCAACTCGCCCGGAGGCGCGACCAGGTCGTACTTGATGAACGCCCTTTGCAGGCCCATGCCGAACAGGTTGGTGCCCGCGGCCTCACGGCCGGTCGAAGCCCCGGTGAAGGACAGATAGGTGGCCTCCACGCCCATCAAGGCCGCGTCGTAGCTGCACACCCAGTCGATCCCCAGCAGGTCGAGAATGTCCTCAATGCCGACCTCGTCGGTAACCAGTCGCCGATCGGCGAAGCAGTTCACGTCGCAGACGTTGCTCCTCATGCCGTTGATCCGGGCCTTGCCCTTGTCCGTGCCCAGGTTGTTCAGCAGGAAGTTGTTCGGATTGCCGTATTGGCTGAGCAGGGTCTGGTCCCAGCAGGTGATGCAGCGGGTCGTGCCCGACCGACCGGCCTCGTTCTGGTTCCAGATGTCGATGTGGGCCTTGGTCGTGATCGGACCTTGGCTGTCCTGACGCACGTCAACCGAAACCGGGTGCAGCGTCAGGCTGCTGTCGACAGACACCATATTATTCGGGTTGCGGGACAGCGCCGTGGAGCCCGAGGCGAAGAAGTTGTAAAGCAGGAGGTCGTACGGGGCCTCATAGAAGAGCCCATCGAGATTGATCCGCCCGCAGGTCGGACCGACCTGCGCCCCTTCGGGAATCGCGGGGTTCACCTGCGACGCCCAGGCGTTGTATTCCCAGGCCGAGGTATCGACGTAGTTCACCAAAGTGGCGCTGCCGCTCAGGTGGTTCCAGCGAATCTGGCAGCCGTTCAGGTCCACCGCCCAGCCATAGACAAATCCGCGAAGCACCTTGCCGCCGGGAACCGTCGGGTCGGGACGGCCGGGAACGCCGTCCATGCCGGCCGGATCGAGAATGTCCCACGGCTGGCAACCGCCGCCGCTGCCCAGCGTACCGACGCCGGGAGCGCCCGTCGCGGCCGACCAGTAGATCGGATGGTCCTTGGTCATGCAGAAGCTGCAATCGACCCAGTTCCAGCCCGGCTCGCCCTCGGCCACCTGCATCGGCGGGCTGCCCGCGAAGATCGCATCCATCGGCGCGTCGCCGTTCACCAGGTACAACTGCACGCACACCTCGGAGTTGCCGTCGTTGGTCAACTCCAGGATGGTGTCCTGAGTGACAACGCCGGAAGAATTCCACTTCACCTCGACCTTGGAGAACAGAAGCAGACTGCCCTTCGTGCTGGCCTCCATCCGATCGGGAACGCAGGCGTCGGGAACACAGGTGGAGCCTTCGCCCAGGAAAATCCCTTCAGCGAGCGAACAATTTTCTTCGGTCAGCTCTTCGCAGGAGGGGTTGGCCACACAGCAGGCACCCGTTTGGGGGCACGACTCCGGTGTACACTCCGTACCGACTCCGAGAAACTCGCCGCCTAAATCCCCGCATTCCACCTCGCCCGCTTGCCGGCAGCCGTCGTTGGGCACGCAGCACGCCCCGCCGCAGGGCTCGCAACTGAGCGAGGCCTCATACCTCAGCCCGCAACCAACATCAAAAAATGCGTTCGGAGCCAAAAAGAACGCATAGTCGCCGGGCGGCAGGCATTCCGATGTGAGGCTCGCGGTATCACATGGGTCGGCAAACGTACTGATCGATTCGTCGAGGCTGCCGCAACCGGGCGCTAAATCGAGAATATTGATCTGAATCGGCAGGCCAACGCCACCGGTTGCTTCCCACCTGAATGCGGTATGACTAGTCGTGCTAAGGAAGTACCAATCGGTGTCGCGGAAGGGTGCACCGCCAGAATCGAAGGTCCCGCTCTCGCCGCACACCGAATCGCCACATTCAATGGACGAATAACTTGGCGGGTTGGAGTTGCAGCCGGCGTTAAAGGTATCGACGTACTCATCCGCGCAGCCGCCATCCGGCTCGCCCTCGTTATCCTCGCAATCCACGCAATCGCACAGATACGGCCGGTCTTCGCAAGCCGTGTCCAGGCCCTGGAATACACCTTCAGCCGTTTCGCAGTCGGCTTCCGTAGTATCCCTGCACTCGAAGCCTTCAACGCAGCACGCACCGGTAGGCTGAGGGCACTCAGCGCTGTCGCACGAAACATCAACTCCTTGGAAAGTTCCGCCGCTGTTCTCGCAATCGAGATCGGTTCCATCATCCACGCAGGAACCATCGGGCATACAGCAGGCGCCTTCGGGTCGCGGGCACGGATCCGGATTGCAGGATGTCCCAGGGCCTTCAAACTGGCCGTTGCGATCCTCGCATTCCGTTACGCCGACCTCTTCACAATCGTCCCCAAAGAAGCAGCAAGCCCCGTCGCACGCGGTAGCCGAACAAGTTGTGTTATCTCCCAAATAGGCATTGCCGCCGCCCTCGCACGTCGCCTGAGTAACGACAGCGCATTGGCCGTCCGAACTACGACAGCAAGCACCGGTCGGCGGTGGCTGCGGGCATGGATTCGGAGTGCAAGACGTCCCATCGCTTTGATAGACACGCCCCCCTCCCTCGCACGTCGTCTGAGTCGCCACGGCGCAACTGCCTGTGTTCGGATTGCAGCACGCACCGGTAGGCTGAGGGCACTCAGCGCTGTCGCACGAAACATCAACTCCTTGGAAAGTTCCGCCGCTGTTCTCGCAATCGAGATCGGTTCCATCATCCACGCAGGAACCATCGGGCATACAGCAGGC
>JBGTDB010000038.1:0-11203 GCA_041748515.1 Phycisphaerae bacterium | reverse complement strand
GAATTCTAGCGAGTTGACTCGTTGCGTCCTTCGCTGATGTTTCGTTTGGATTGTTTCCTTTCCCGCATTCCTGCCTCGGTGCCTTCGTGCTTCGAGCCGCAAGCAAAGCCTGCGATGTAGCCCCATTTTCTGGATTCCGATGCCGCGCCGAGCTCGGTGCCCATTTCGACCCGCGGCAATGCACATTCGCCCGCGTTGCGAAACGCTTTTCAATATTGCCAGCGCATTTTTGCGTCGGTATAATTCGGCTCATGCGTAGGGATCCGGTCATTGAGCGGCGGGCGGGCGAAACCATCGGCGAGCGGGTTCGGCGGCGGCGGAGGGAGCTGGGGATCACGCAGGAGGAGCTGGCCGAATCCGCCGGAGTCAATCAGGGGTACATCTCGCAGATTGAAAGAGGGCTGGCCAGCCCGCGGCGCCGCACGGTGGACGCGCTGGCCGTGGCGCTCAATATGCCTCAGGGCGTGCTTCTGGGGGGCGGGGCGGACCACGATGCGCCCCAGCCGCTGGAGACCCGGGAGCTTCCGCTGCTCGGTTCGATCCCGGCGGGGGTCCCGGCCGATTCGCAGGAGCAGCTCGAAATGTTCCCCGTCCTGCGGCACCAGTGGTCGCCGGATTACTACTGTCTTCGCCTTTCGTATGACAGCATGGAGCCCACCCTCAAGCCGGGCGACATTGTCCTCGTCCATTTCCGCCCGGACGTCGAACCCGAGCATGTTCAGGGACGAATTTGTGCCTGCCTGGTGGCCGGGCGGCCGACTCTTAAACGGCTATCAGTAGAATGGCGCGACGGAAAGCGGCTGATTATTCTTCGTGGCGACAACCCCCGGGTCCCTCCGACCGTCATTGACTCCGGCGAGGATTTCTCCATCCAGGGCGTCGTGGTTCGGCTGGTCGAGCGAGATCTGTAAGTATAGTGGCCACAATAGGTTACAATCGCCGCCCGCCGCCCGATATCAATGGTGTGCCATGCAGGCAGCTACGTTTCGAGTCCCGCCTCCTCCCGAGTCTTAGCCTATAAACTCTCCCCTTGGAAAGAGGAAAATATTGCCAATGTATTGACTAGAAATATTTTAGGCAGTATTGTTTGATATATGTTAGGGACACGGCCGAGTTTGGAGGTGGGGATGGCGTGTGCTCGTCCGATTCCCGTTCGCGGGCCTTCCGAGCGAGCGGAGTCGGTTGCAGTTCAGTTTGGGGTGGATTGCAGTCCACGAAAAGTCGTCATCGCAGGCGGTGCCAGGATCGAACTGGCGCCGGGGCGGCTGGTGCTGGTCACCGGCCCATCCGGAAGCGGCAAGTCTTCCGTCCTTGCCCAGATTGAGCGCGCGGTTCACGGATGTGTGGTGGTCGGGCGGCGGGAGTTCCCCGCGGAAAGGGCCGTGGTCGATTGTATCGCACCCTGGGGAACCATCGGGGAGGCTGTGTCCTTCCTGACTGCATGCGGGCTGGGCGAGCCGAGGTTGTGGCTCCGGCCCTACATCGCCTTGTCTGACGGCGAGTGCTTCCGGGCGAGACTGGCTCAGGCGCTGGCCTTGAACGGTCGCGGCAATCTCCCTTTCGCCATGCATGATCGCCCCGGCAACCCGGTTGGGCCATTGCTTTGCGATGAATTTTGCAGCGGACTGCACCGCCGGCTTTCGCGGACGGTGGCCTTCAACCTGCGAAAGGTGGTCTCGCGGTCCGGCCTATGCGCGGTTCTGGCGACGGTTGACGACAGCATGGCAACGGATCTTCAGCCGGATGCCATCGTGCGGCTGGGTGAGTCTGGAGCGTGCCAGGTCGAAGTGCGGCGTGTTCCCCGCTATCAATGCTCGAGGCATCACCGGAACCTGACAATCGAGCAGGGGCGCAAGCGGGATTACGACGAATTCGCGGCCATGCACTACCGAGCGGCCGACGAGCTTGGATTCGTGGACAAGGTGTTTGTCCTGCGCGAGGTCAGACGCGGCAGGCGGTCGGTCTTCGCCAAGCACGAATCAGCAAGTACCGGCGAAAAGTTGGGTATTGTTGTCTACTCGTATGCCCCTTTGGAGCTTTCGCTTCGCAAACAGGCCACATCCCGATGGTTCTCCCGTAATCCTCAAAGAGTGAATGAGTCGCTTTGCATCCTCCGCCGGCTTGTGATCCATCCCGACGTGCGCGGCTGCGGGCTGGGGCACTACCTCGTGCGTCGTACGCTACCGATGGTGGGCACGGAGTTCGTCGAGTGCCTGGCGGGCATGGGCGAATTTAACCCGGTCTTCGAAAAGGCGGGAATGAAGCGGGTCGGGCAGTACGAATTGTCTCGCGAGCGGAGGGCGGCGCTTGCCGCCCTTCGGCGGATGGGCATTAGCGTGAACTCTCGCGAATTCGTCCTGCACGTCTTCCGCAATCGCCTGGTTCGTGAAATCGTCTCTCGCACGGTTTATCGGTGGTACGCCGGGACAACCGGAGGCGGCGAACGGCGCGTTGTGCGGCAATCGCCGGAGTTTCTGGCTCAGACGTTTCGCGGACTGATCGGCTCAAGACCGGTTTATTACCTCTGGCAAAGGCGGAAGAAGAAAGCCGCCTGATTCTATCTGCTGAATGCGAACTGGGGAAAACACAATGCCCGTCAATCACAAACGTCGTCATGCGATGGATGGCTCTGGCAAGTCACTCGCGAGGAAATCTGATCGGTCGCGCCGGAAGATTCTCCGGCTTAATCCGTTCGCGCCCGGCGGCGGCTTGCCGGAAATGCGTCAAAACGACGGCCGTTTGAAGGAGCGACGCCGAGATTACGATCCCTGGCGGACAATTAAAATGGATCACGCGCATGGTGAAGACTGATGCGCAATCGTGCGTGGAAGGAATATCGCTCGGATTCGTCCTGGTGCTTTTCGGGTTCGTTCTCGATACAGGTCGGATCGGGCTACTCGAACGTCTTGATCGCGGGCGGCGAACTTTGGGGCAGCGAGCGACCTCGAGCGCTGGTGATCCACAATAAGCCCAGCACCGCGAGCATCAGGAGCCCGGCGGCGATCCATGCGGCGCGAATCGGGCCGATCAGCAACTGCGGCTCGTCGAAACGCGGCGTCGGCCGGGCCGATTGAATCACTTCGGCCAGGCGATCCAGCTCGGTAGAGCCGCTCGGCGGTCGCACAGTCCATGGAGGGCCGCCCGAATCAGGCCGCAAACGGGTGGCCTCGAGCGTCGCGAATGCGTGAACCGGGGCGGGCGATGGCTCGGCTGGTGGAATGGATTGGCTCGCCATCGGACCTCGGCTTATCGGCGCAGCCAAGCCCGAAAGCGCCGGTTCCGGCTGCTTTGTGGCAGGAATCGCGGCCGGCTTCTCGAAAGACAAGTAAGACAGACACGCCGGGCAATAAGTGTCGCCCAGGGTCACAGTATGGTGGCAGTGCCAGCACTTTCCGAAATAGCGGCAAAGACCCGGCGTTTCAACGGCGAACCGCCACTGGTAATCCGTCGATGGCCCGCGAACAATTGAAACCTCGGTAATAAGCCCACGACGAATCTGCCGAATAATCCGATCAAGCGAGACGCCGGGAAACGGGCGAAGGTGTTCAAGGACGTACCAGGGGCCGGCATGGGCCCGCATTTTCTCGATCATCTCGTCGCGAAGATCCTGGCCGCAGTGTTCGCACTGGGTTACGCCGCGCCGAACAAGCTGTCCGCAGGAAACACATGGAGTCGAACCCCCATGCCAAGACTCCTGACCGGCGGCGCTGAGCGGACCGATGCCGCGCCGGGCGGCAATCTCCAGCGGATGGTCGCCCGCGGGGAGATCGAATTCAGCGTCTCCCGCCGGGTCGGTGGCTGCGGCATGGTAGGTGTGTTCCAATGGTACTTGCTCCAGTTCTCGAAGGATTCTAGGCAACGCCAGTTGTCTGAACAACCGATGCGAGAGAGTCTTGGCAGGTCCAGAGGGACGCCCGCCTCATCGGGATATCGAGCTGGACTGTCCCCGAACATCTTGAACCACTGGTTTGTTCAAACAAGATAACTCTGAAAAACAACCGCAAAGCCCAGAAACGCGACGAATCCGATGACGTCCGTGATCGTCGTCAGAATGATGCTCGAACACTGAGCCGGATCGAGCCCGAAGGAGCGCATGACAATGGGAATGGCCGCGCCCGACAAACCGGCGAAAAACAAATTGACAATCATCCCCAGGCCGATGACTACGCCGAGCACCCAATTTCCCTGCCAGAGCCAGGCAATCACTCCGGTTGCGATTCCGGTGACGGTTCCGGTGATCAACCCCAGGACCGATTCCTTGGCAATCAGCCGAATGACGCGATTTTTGGGAATCTCACGCATGACCAATCCGCGCATCACAATCGCGAGGGACTGGGCCCCCGCGTTACCGCCCTGTCCGGCAACGACCGGAAGCAGAACCGCCAGTGCGGTGAGCTGAGCGATGATCGACTCAAAAATGGAGACTACGTACGCGGCGAGAAACGCAGTGGCCAGGTTGACGTGCAGCCACGGCAGGCGCTTCTTGAGCGAGAACATCATCGGCGAAAAAGCGCGCTCGTCGGGGCTTCCGCCGAACATCCGCTGAAGGCTTTCGGCCATGTTCTCCTGAACCCCGTGGATAAGCTGTTCAGCTTTGACAATGCCGAGAATGTGGTTCTCGCTGTCGACAACCGGCGCGGCGAAGTAACGGCGCTTGGCCAGGGCCTCGCCGGCCTCGCCACAATCTGTAAAGCAATGAATACAGAACACGTCTCGCGTTACGATCGATTCGAGTTGCGCATCTTCGGCCGCCAGCAGCAGATCGCGCATGTTGATCACGCCGACGAGATGGTCCTCGTCATCGACCACGTAGGCATAGGAAGAGGGGAAACCCTGCGCCGCCAATCTGCGAATCTTGCGGACGGCGTCCCGAACCCGTTCATTGCCGTTGAAAGAAACATAATTGGTGATCATGGCCCGGCCGACACTGCCCTCGGGATAGATCAGTAGCGCCCGGGCCTCTTCCTTGAGCTTCTTGGGAGCGTGCGGAATCAGCCGCTCCTGAGCGTCGGGCGGGATGCGCATGAGAATTGCGGCCGCGCGCCGCGGGTCGATCGTCTTGGCCAATTCCCTGAACTCCTCCGCGCCGAGGTGCTGGACCATCGCAGCCGCGAAGCCGAGCTGCAAATGAGGCAGCACCCGCCCGGCCAGGACTGACGGCAACTCGCGGAATACGGCCGCGGCTTCCTCCTCCGGCATGCTCTCCAATGCGCGGGCGGTCGATGCGGGGTCGGCGCCGACGTATAACTCGACGAGGCGGATCAACGGATTGCTGGCGAAATCTTGCACCATTCGATGAAACTCCGGCAGTTTTTTTCACTCGGCCGCGGCTGGCGGCCATTGGGGCGACTTGCAGTATATGCGACGGCGCAATCTTAGTCCGTCGCGTTGAAAGCCGACAGTTTATTCGGGCGAAAATTCGGCATGTTTGCGGCCCGATTCCGCGAAGGATAGACTTCGCGGCTCGAAACGAGACATGAAACTATGACGGAATTGACCCGACAGGAAAAACGCGGTCGCTACGACCACGCGGCCGTCGAGGCCCGGTGGCAGCGGTTCTGGGAAGAGCGCGGCACCTTCCGCACGCCCAACCCGGGCGAGCCGGGCTTCGATGCCTCGCGCCCCAAGTGCTACATCCTGGACATGTTCCCCTATCCTAGCGGGGCCGGGCTGCACGTCGGACATCCGGTCGGATACTGTGCGACCGACATTTTCGCACGCTACAAGCGGATGCGCGGCTTCAACGTGCTTCACCCGATGGGCTTCGACGCCTTCGGCCTTCCGGCCGAGCAGTACGCCATCGAGACCAACGTCCACCCGGCCGTCACGACCAAGAAGAACATCGAGATGTACCGCCGGCAGCTCAAAATGTTCGGCTTCTCCTACGACTGGAGCCGCGAGCTGGCGACCTGCGATCCGCCGTACTACCGCTTCACCCAGTGGATGTTCAAACAGATGTTCGAGAGCTGGTACGATGAGGAGTGCCGCTGGCTCGGACCGGATGGAAAAGAGGTCGTCGGTCGAGCCCGGCCGATCAGCGAGCTCGTCGCGGCGTTGGAGGCGGGGCGGTTTGGCATTGACGCATCTTTGAAGATTGTGCGGGACGGCAAAGGGCGAGGACGACGAAACTGGTCAGAACTGGCACCTGCGGAGCGAAGGCAGGCGCTGGATAAGCGTCGCCTGGCCTATATCGACGAAATTCCGGTCAGCTGGTGCCCTGCGCTTGGCACTGTGCTGGCCAACGAAGAAGTAGACAACGATTGCCGTAGCGAACGCGGCGGGCATCCGGTTTTTCGGCGTCCACTTCGTCAGTGGATACTTCGCATCTCGGCGTATGCCGAGCGACTTCTCTCCGATCTGCCAGATCTGGACTGGCCCGAACCGATCAAACTGATGCAGCGCAACTGGGTCGGCCGCAGCACAGGCGCGGAGATCGTTTTTCCCCTGGCGGACAAATGGCGAGCCGCGGACGGTTTATGGGTTTGCAACGATCCAGGCGTAAAGCAGCCGCTTTCTATCGACCATCACCCCCATGCGATCAAGGTTTACACCACTCGGCCGGACACGCTCTTCGGAGCGACGTACATGGTGCTGGCCCCGGAGCATCCGCTGGTCGAACAGGTCACGACGCCACCCTGTCGTGCGGACGTCGATCAGTACATTGAGGCCGCCCGATGCAAGACCGATATGGCCCGCACGGCCGATGCCAAGGAGAAGACCGGCGTGTTCACCGGGGCTTACGCCCTCAATCCGGTCAATGGCGAACGCATACCCATCTGGATCGCCGACTACGTTCTAATGGGCTACGGCACGGGGGCGATTATGGCCGTCCCCGGCGGCGATACCCGCGACTATGAGTTCGCTCGGGCGTTCGATTTGCCGATCATCGCGGTCGTCAAACCGCCGACGGAGTGGATCGAGGAACGCGTTTCGGTGATGGCGGAAGGACTCGACCAGAAAGCCGCGGCCGAGTGCGAACGGGTGGCCCGCGAGCAGCCGGAATTCGCCGACGAGGTCGCGCAGGTGCGGGCCCGCACTGCCAATCTGTCGGCCAAGACCATCGAGACACTGCGAAAGAATGTCGGCCCCGATCGCCTGGCCGAACACTATGTGCAACACCCCGAAAGCTGGGGTGCGGCCTTCATCGGCGAAGGCGTGGCCGTAAACTCGCCGGCCAACGCTAACGGCGATACCACAAGCGCCAACGGCGCTACCACAAGCGCCTTCGACTTCCCCTCTTGCCAAGGGGGGATGAAGGGGGGTCTTCCCGGCGGGGTATGCGACCTGAACGGCTTGCCGACTCCACAAGCCAAGGAAAAGATCACCCGTTGGCTCGAGCAGACCGGCGTCGGCCGAGGGGCGGTGAATTACAAGCTGCGAGACTGGCTTTTCTCCCGCCAGCGCTACTGGGGCGAGCCGTTTCCGGTCCTGCATGGCGAAGACGGCGAAACGATCTCGGTCGATGACGCAAAGCTTCCCGTCGAACTTCCGGAAATGGAAGACTTCCGCCCGACGCCTTCGGCCGAGACGGCCGATTCGCTGCCCGAGCCGCCCCTGGCCCGGGCCAAACATTGGATGCGCGTCGAGCGAAACGGAAGTACCTGGTCCCGCGACGCGAACACCATGCCGCAGTGGGCGGGCTCCTGTTGGTACTACCTGCGATTCATCGATCCGCACAACACCGGGCGATTCTGCGACCCCGCGGCCGAGAACTACTGGATGTCGATTGACCTGTATGTCGGCGGGGCCGAACACGCCGTGCTGCACCTGCTATATGCCAGGTTCTGGCACAAGGTGCTGTACGACCTTGGCCACGTCTCGACCCGTGAGCCGTTCCGCAAGCTGTTCAACCAGGGCATGATCCAGGGCTTCGCCTATCGAGATCGTCGCGGCATGACCCTCGGTCCCGACGCCGTCGAAGAACACGGGCACGAGCAGTTCGTCGCCCGCGCGACCGGTGAGCCGGTAACGCGGATCATCGCCAAGATGAGCAAGTCGCTCAAGAACGTGGTCAACCCCGACCAAGTCATCAGCGAATATGGGGCGGATACGTTCCGGTTGTACGAGATGTACATGGGTCCGCTGGATTCGGCCAAGCCGTGGAACACGCGCGACGTGCCCGGATTGTACAAACTGTGCCAGCGCATCTGGCGGCTGTTCATCGACGAGCAGACCGACGAGCTGAGCCCCGCCCTGACCGACGCCGAACCGGACGATGCTTCGCTGCGAGCCCTGCACAAGATGATCAAGCGGGTCACCGACGACATCGAGCATCTCAAATTCAACACGGCCATCGCCGCGATTTTCGACTGCGTGAATACTTTGACGCCGATGGCGACGCGCTCGCGAAAGGTGCTCGAGCCGTTCGTGCTCGTGCTCGCGCCGTTCACGCCGCACCTGGCCGAGGAGCTCTGGTCGCGACTGGGCCGGGTGGAGAGCCTGGCCTACACACCCTGGCCGGCCCATGACGAACGGCTGACCCGCGACGAAAGGGTCGAAATCGCCGTGCAGATCAACGGCAAGGTCAAGTCGCGCATCTTCGTTCCCGCCGACGCCGATGAGGCGGCCATGCGGCACGCCGCGATGGCCGACGAAAAAATCGCCGCCGCCCTGGGCGAAAAACCGCCAAAGAAAATCATCGTGGTCAAGGGAAGACTGGTCAACCTCCTTGTCTGACGAATTACTGTAAACCGTTGTTTTCTCTCGATGTGACGACGTTGTGATTGTCTTAGGGCCTTGGCTACTGATACGATCCGGGTTGTCCATTTCGCTGGAGGGTACGGCATGCTCGTCTGTCATTCGGCATCGGTACTTGCTGTGGTTTTCTCGCTGATCGCCTTCAATTCCAACAGTGATTCAATCGATTCAAAGGATTCCAACCCGAGTCGGACGGAGTCAGTCATCACGTTGCACGGCACATGGCGCAACAGCGAAGGATTGCACACCGGAAAATGGGAATTCCAAACGAATGAGGATAGGCCGGGAGTGCGCGTCGTTGCAAGCGTAAACGAGCGAACAAAGGAATTCGAGCTGTTGAATGACTCGGAGTTCGGCCCGACTGTCGACATGACCGCCCGCGCTCATCCTCTGCGTACTGAGATAATGCTGGTTCTCGCCGTGGCGTACCTGAGCCCAGACAGTAACTCGATTTCATACCGAATGATCATTCACAGGACTTGGAAGTATGAGCCCACCGAAAATCACTGGTGGAAAACGGAAGACCTAATGACAAGGGGAGTTTCAGATCCGTACGACGGGATGTCTATCTCGTTCCCTGGAGGCGATTCGGTTGTCCTCGGACTCCACGATCTGACTCGACGCGGCGGAGGCCGCGAGGATGTCATTGAGTCACATTATTTCGTCAATCATTGCCCGATGGGTACGGCCGACGGAAGCATCCCGGAAACGGGGACCGAATACTATCAGGGCATTATTCAGGGCGGCGGTGAGTCGATGGATGTCGTTAGAGCACGACGCAGGACCGAGGCGGCGAAGAACGAGGGGGAATAGCCCGTCGGCGACTTGGGGATGCTTTCGAATTTATCTGCATTTGACGTGAATTTCTCGTTTGATCGGTAATCCGCCGCCCTCCGCGAAATACCGCCAAAGAAAATCATCGTGGTCAAGGGCCGCCTGGTGAACGTCTTCGTTTGACCCTAGGGTCGAGTTTACCAAACTTCAGCATTTCACCGTTATGTCGGCGGAATCTGTTCGAAAAACTCCCGCGTATTGCGATTCGTTGACTGAACAAGGAACTCGATTGGTTCCTCTCGCAGGTTTGCCAGAAACCGGGCGGTGTGGGCAACAAAGGCCGGCTCGCAAGGCCGCTTGCCGCGGACCGGGGCCGGAGACAGATAGGGCGAATCGGTTTCGATCATCAGCCTGTCCGCCGGGTAGTCCCGGGCGATGGCCTGCAATTCAGTCGATTTCGGAAACGTGACGATCCCGGTAAACGAGATCCGCCAGCCGTGTTCAGCGATGATCGCGGCCTCATTCGCCGTGCCGGTGAAGCAGTGAAACACGACCCGACGGCCGCCAAACCCGTGATCCAGCAGCATCGGCACGCAGTCCTCAAACGCTTCGCGGCAGTGGGTGACGATCGGTTTGTCCACGTCGCGAGACCGATCAAGCTGGGCGGCGAACACCCGGCGCTGATTGTCCCGATCGGCGAAGTCGTAGTGATAATCCAGCCCCATCTCCCCGATGGCGACGACGCCCGGATGCCGCCAGAGCTCGGCCATCGCCTCGAAATCCTCCGGCCGAACGGCGTCGGTATGATGCGGATGGAACCCCGCCCCGGCAAAAACACGCCCCGCAAACCGCTCGGCAAGGGCCACGGCCGCGCGGGCGTCGTTCACGTCCGTGCCAATGGAAATCACCGCCTCGACCCCGGCCTCGGCCGCGCGGCCCATCACCGCGTCAATTTGTCCCGAAAGTTCGGGGTAGGTCAGGTGCGCGTGCGAATCAATCAATCCCAATGGACACTCCAAGCCGTCATTCCGCCCGGCAACTGCTCACCGCAGCGAGATAAGAATCCGCTCAAGGGCTGCGATCCACCCGCACAACTCCGACGACTCCGGTCCGCCAGAAGAAAGGACCAACTTAATGCGGCGCCTCTCAGGTGTCGAATTCCAACGCGAGGCCTTCATTTGCGTTACAATCAGACCGATGTGAATGGAACATCGCGGGCCTCTCCGCGTGAACGACATACACAGGTTAACACGACGTGATTTCTTCATCGCTGACACAAGATATTCGCCTGCTCGACGAAGTGCTCTCGGAGGTGATTGCCTCCCACGCGGGGGCTGAGACGCTGAGCCTGTTGAGTGAACTGGTCGAGACGTGCAAGTCGACCGGCGCTAGCGAGATCGCGGCGCAGCTTGACGTTACCGCGCGGCGCATTGCCGAATTGCCGTTGGAGCAGGCCTACTATCTGCTCAAGGCCCTCACCATCCGATTCCACCTGGTCAACAAATCCGAGCAGGTTGAAATCGCCCGGATCAATCGGGATCGCGAACGCGAGGCAACCACCGAAAAACCGCGCGGCGAGTCCATTGCCGAGGCCGTCGCCGATCTCAGGCGGCGAGGGTGCTCACTGGTCGAAGTTCTTGAAACACTCCAGCGCATTGACATCGAACCGACCCTGACGGCCCACCCGACCGAAGCCCGGCGGCGCAGTACGCTTCGCCAGCAAAGGCGGATC
>JBGTDB010000037.1:0-6497 GCA_041748515.1 Phycisphaerae bacterium | reverse complement strand
AGTTCACTTTTCAAGAGTTGCGATCCGACTTGGGTTCCAAGTTCGTTGTGACCCCGCCTGCGCATGAGCGTGACGAATTCGTAGACAGCAAAATCCGTGGTTACGAGTTCCGCATTGCCCGATGCGTACCATTCAACTGCGGCTGCATGATTGGCGTCCGCGGGAATGACAAGTGCGTATAGCGCGCCGGTGTCAATGAAGATCACGGCGCTGTTTCTCCCGAATACGGTCGTGGGGGGATTCGCCGTAGAGGATTGCGTCGTGATCGCGGGACGCAATCCTCTCATCAGGTTCAGGCCGAGGCATGTTCGCTATATGCTCAAAAAGTCGATCCCAGGCTCGCTTCTGCCCCGCAACGGTGTCTGTTAGGGGCGCAGGGGCTGAAACATCGCCTGGCCCATTGGCTTGTTTCAGCGAGCTTTCCAGTCGATCAATCAGATTCCGCTTTTCACCGTCGCTCATTTGATCGATGGCCTTTTGCAGATTAGACCTACTCAGATCGTGCATGCTGTAAGGATATCACATGCGCCGGGCCTGAGTCAAATCCAGTCAGAAAAACCGCTTCTATCTTGCGTATTGAACCAGTGGCGAACCTCCGCTAGCCTGCGTAGATTACTAACCCGAAGTTTTTGGAGCCTAAGATGCCTGAAGCGCCTGTTGCCTCAAAGGAGAGTCGATTGTCGCAGTCCAATCTTGACCCCAGCGCCGTTCATGCCAAGGCGGTTGAACTGGCCGGGCACGTTCTTCGAATGACGACGGCCTCGGAGTCGGGTCATCCGTCCACCGCCCAGGCCTTGAGCCATGTCATTGTCGAGCTGATGTATCGGCAGATGCGCTACGATCCGAAGGATCCCTGGAATCCGGCCAACGATCGGCTGGTTCTCTCGGTGGGTCATGCGGTACCGATTGTTTATGCCGCCTATGCCGATCTGGGAGGTGCGGTGGGGACCGATCCCCGATCGCCACGCTATTTGTCGGTCGGAGACCTGAGCGAACTGCGCGAGCTCAGGAGCGTCCTTGACGGACATCCGAATCCGGCCGAGGGCTTTCCGTTTTTTGACGCGGCCACGGGTTCGCTGGGGCAGGGTTTGTCGGTGGCGGGGGGATTGGCTCTCGCCGCCCGCATGGACGGCAACGAAAAGCGGATTTACTGCATCATCGGCGACGGCGAGTCTCGTGAAGGACAGGTCTGGGAGGCGGCCGACTTCATCGCCGATTTTGGCCTGAGCAGCGTTTGCGCCGTCTTCAGTTGCAACGGGCACGGGCAGGCCGGTCCGGTCTCGGCCCAGCAATCGGCCGACGCGATTGGTCGGAAGATGTCAGCCTTCGGATGGGACGTTATTGCGGCCGACGGCCACGACCCCGTCGAATTACACAACGCCTTCGAGCAGGCCAAACGGGCGAAGCGTCCGACGGCGATCGTCGCGACGACGGTCAAGGGTTGGGGCGTTGAGATGATGCTTGGCAAGAACTATCACGGAAAGCCCCTGAGTGCGGGCGAGCTCGATCAAGCCCTTGAGCAGCTCGCAGCGACCGGCAAGCGACTTGGTGCAAAGGGCGCGCTATCGGTGCGTCCGGGGCTGGCCGATCGGCGCGCTTCGGCGAATCCAGCGGCGAGCCGGATCAAACTGCCGACGTTTGAATCGGCATTGCGAAAAGTGGGCCTTGATGCTGCGCTGGATAAGAAGAAGCTCGCGACGCGACAGGCCTACGGGGCGGCGCTGGTTGCGCTTGGCGATGCGGACCCCCGCATCGTCAGCCTGGACGGCGATGTGAGCAATTCGACTTTCGCCAACATATTCGCCAAGTTTCATTCGGATCGGTTTGTCGAATGCAAGATCGCCGAACAGAACATGATCAGCGCGGCGGCGGGCATGGCCGCGGCGGGAAAGATTCCGTTCGCCAGCAGCTTTGGCAAGTTTATCGCCCGGGCCAACGACCAGATCGACATGGCCATGATTTCGCGGGCCAACATCAAGCTCGTTGGCTCGCACACGGGCGTGTCGCTCGGTGCGGACGGCCCCTCGCAGATGGCCGTGTCCGACGTGGCCTATTTCCGGAGCATGTCCCGGGTGGACGTGGGCGGCGGACGTGCGGGCACAGACCGCACGAACCCTTCGTCGCAGGTCGGCTGCCGCGTATTTCATCCGAGTGATCCGGTCTCGGCGTATCGTTGCGTCGAATTGATGGCCAACGTCGATGGGATGTGCTACCTGCGGACACACCGGCCGGACGCACCCTTCCTGCACGGTTTCGACGAGGCGTTCCCGCTCGGGGGCTGCAAGCAACTTCGCGAGGGTCGGCACCTGACCCTGGCAAGCTGCGGCTACATGCTTCATACCGTGCTGGCCGCGGCGCAGACGCTCGCGGGGCGTGGCATCGAGTGTAACGTGTTTGATGCGTACACGTTTCCGATGGACTGCGAACCGATTCTTCGCGCGGCGGGTCAGGCCGGGGGCGCCATTCTCGTTGTCGAGGACAACTTCATCGGCGGTCTTCATGCGGAGCTGGCCGAGGCCGCTTCGGTCGAGGGCGGCATTCGCGTCATCGGCCTAACCGTGAGTCGCCTGCCGAAATCGGCCAAATCCGCGGACGAAGTCTTCGATTATGTCGGCGTCGGTCACGGACAGATCGTCGAAAAAGCCTCGGCGATGGCCAAGGGTTAGGTGCCGGTGGAACGCGAGGCCCGACTTGGGGTCGAACCCGGATGGTTCCCGTGCGTATTATCTGGCGGGATCCCCGCCCGGAGTATGCCGATGTCACGCACGATTGATCAATCTCTTTTGTGGCTAAGGAGGTCGCGCGGGCTAATGCCGCGCGGCCTGGGGCTTCTTGTCGTCCTCGTATGTGCATCCGTGCTGAATGGGCAGGTCAAACACGAAGCGGGGCTCGTGTTTTCTCATCCGCAGCTCGAGATTCTCGATTTTCTGGCCGGCACCTGGAATGTTCGGCAGGATCATTTTGACCGAAGGGGTAAAGTGTTTGAAACGGTGAGCGGAACCGAGACCATCGCCTGGGTGCTCGATCATCACGCCGTTCGCCGGGAATACTCCACGAAGAGCGCGTCGGCGTTGTATTCTGCGATTGGCTACCTCACGTGGAATGACGCGTCGAAGAATTTCGAGGGCGTGTGGTTCGACAATTCTTCCCTGGCCGGGCCGACTACGGTGCGGGGCAACTGGGATCCTGAGGCGAGAACGATGACCTTCAGCGCCGAAGGGCCCGATCCGAATCGCCTCGGCGGTCGGCGAAATTACAAAGTCGTCGATCGATTCGAATCGGAGACTACGCGCGTGGCTACGACGTACCTGCTGGAAGGAAGCGAAGTGGTCAAGCTATTGCAGGTTCGCTATGAACGCGCGACGCCGTGCCCGGACAGAATGCGGCTTATTTTTGATCATTGACCAGCGGAGCAGGCGTCTGATCGGCGAGGGGTTTCAGCGTGGTCGATCGAGGCCACACGGCCACCACGATCGTGAGGCCGGCCATGGCCACTGCGAGACCAATCTTTGTCGCCGCCCCGATCGCAAATCCGATGGCCGAGAAGATGCCCACGCGGGCCCCATGGCCGACGCGGTTGTGAACCAGAATCTCGGCGACGGCCGCGCCAATGAAGCAGCCCGCAATCGCCCCGAAAAACGTACCGATCAGCGGCATTGGAACCGTAAGGAAAATCATGCCGAGAATCGCGCCGATCAGTCCGCCCCAGGCGGCCTGGCGGGAGCCGCCGGCTCGTCGCGTTGTGACCAGTGACGCGAGCAGATCGACCACTTCTCCCAAAAGGGCGATGCCGCCGAGAACCAGCAGCCAGACAAGCGTGATTCTTTCCCACTCATGCCACCAACTGTATCCGATTGCCGCTAAAAGAATCAGAAAAGTACCCGGTAGGCGGACGACGGTGATCACAACCCCCGTCAGGCAGAGTAGAATAAGAACCACGATGGCGGCGATATCGGTCAATGGTATTCTCCGAAGGCGGAGTGTATGCGTACGGCCGTTCGCACAGCAAGGCAACGCCCGCCCGCCGAGGATTCGACGGCGGGCTGATGATATTCGTGACGGTTTTCGGAGGTGAAGAATGCCTGATTCGGTGGAACATGGCCCCGTCGTTGTGTTCGTCAACGATCTTATTTTTGAGACCAAGATTCGGTCCACCGGCCAGGCGGTCGGCGCGGCGGTCAGCATCGTACGATCCATCGGCGATCTGGGCGGTGTCCTGGACGACACGCAGTCGCAACGGTTGATCGTCGATTTGAACCATTCCGGCGGTCATGCGCTCGAAGCCATCGCTCTCGCCAGGGGCCGCAGCCCTGCGCCGCATATTGTGGCTTACGTTTCGCACGTGGACGCGCACTTGTCGCGGCAGGCAGCGGATGCGGGAGCTGACGAAGTCATGCCGCGATCGCGATTCTCCGCAAACTTGCCGGAGATATTGCGGCAATCCGAGCCCAATCAATTAGAGGAATGACCGTGTTCCCACGCAGACCGATAAGGGGTTAGAATGGGCTCAAGGCAGTTCTTGAAGAGGCAGGCGGCTGGGCGCGGATTGTGTCTCGGCCTCGCACCGCGGCAGCCTGCCGGGGAAGCCGAATTGAACCGGGCGGCGCCCGGCGGCTGCGCTGCGTCGTTATGATTATTCGCGAGAGTGTCGTTGCCGGTCGATTCTATCCCGCCGATCCGGCTTGTTGTCGGCAGGAGCTCGACGCGCTGCTGTCCACGGACGATTCGCCTGCCGAATCAACCGGGCGGGCCCGCGGCGGAATCGTCCCCCATGCGGGCTGGGTTTGCAGCGGACGGGTTGCCGCGAGGGTTTTTCGTGCCCTCGCCACCGGCGGCTCGCCCGATGTGGTCGTGCTATTCGGAGGCGTCCATTCGTATCGCGGTCAGGAGGCGGCCATGTTTGGAAGCGGCCGGTGGGAGACGCCGATTGGCCCGGTCGAAATAGACACCCGCCTTGCCGAGCGGATATTGGGGCATACCAGCCTCGTGATCGATGACGCTTATGCCCATGAAGAGGAGCATTCGCTCGAAGTGCAGATTCCGTTCGTTAAGCGGTTGTTTCCCGAGGCGAAGATCCTTCCGATCATTGTGCCGCCGCGCGCGGTTGCCGATGAGGTAGGCGAGGCGATTGGGCGAACCTTGAACGCTTACGGGTACAACGCGGCCGTGGTGGGGACGACCGACCTGACCCATTACGGTCCGCATTACGGGTCCATTCCGCAAGGGCCTGGCGAAAGGGGGAATCGCTGGGCGAAGGAAGTCAACGACCGGCGGTTCATTGAGCTGGCCTGTGCAATGAAGAGCGGATCAATGGTATCCGAGGCCCTGGAGCACAAGAACGCATGCAGCAGTGGGGCGGCGGCCGCGACGACGTCGGCGTGTGCGGTGATGGGCGCGACCCGGGGGATTCTGCTTGAACACGCGACCAGCAGCGAAGTTCTGGCCGGCCGCACACAAGATGCGGCGGAGGATTCCGTTGGTTATGCGGGGATTCTGTTTGTTTAGTGACCCGCGGCAGTGGTTGCCGAACACACGGTGGCGCCCCCGACTCGGCAAGAAAAGGCCGGGCAAGTCGCCCGCGCAACATTTTTTGAAACGGGCATTTTGGCGGCGAACGGATTTTGGAATCGAGGATGCGTCGAATACTGGTAGCCGACAAGTTAGCCGAGGCCGGACTGGAGCGGCTTCGATGTGAGCCGGGGGTCGAGTGCGACGTCCGTCCGGGGCTCAGCCCTGAGGACCTCGGTTCGATTGTCGGCGAATATGACGGGATGCTGATCCGCTCCGCGGTGCAGGTCACTCGGGCGTCGCTGGCTAAACCCGGTCGGCTGACGGCCATTGCCCGCGCCGGTGTGGGTGTGGACAACGTGGACATCGAAGCCGCTACGGCCGCGGGCGTCCTGGTTCTGAACACCCCCGACGCAAACACGATTTCAACAGCCGAGCATACGATTGCCCTGATGCTCGCCCTGCATCATCGGGTCGTCGAAGCGCACGAGCACGTGGTTGGCGGCGGATGGAACCGCGCGGCCTACCAGGGCGATCAACTCGCCGGGCGAGCACTTGGCATTGTGGGCATGGGTCGGATCGGGCGGGCGGTCGCTCAGCGTGCGCTGGGTCTGGAGATGGACGTGATCGCCTTCGATCCATTCATATCCGGCGAGACAACGCTGGACGGCGCCGTTCGGATGACCAAGACGCTTGACGATCTGCTTGCGCAGGCCGATTGCGTGACGCTTCACGCGACGCTCTCCGCGGAGACGCGGAAGCTGATCGGGCCGGCCCAGCTTTCCAGGATGAAACCGGGTGCGAAACTCATCAACTGCGCCCGCGGCGCGCTGATCGACGAGGCCGCTTTGGCCGAGGCCCTGAACGCCGGTCGGCTGGGCGGCGCGGCCCTCGATGTTTTTGATAATGAGCCGCCCGTGGGTAGCCCGCTGCTTTCAGCGAAAAACGTGCTGCTGACTCCGCACCTGGCGGCCTCGACGGCCGAGGCC
>JBGTDB010000036.1:0-4415 GCA_041748515.1 Phycisphaerae bacterium | reverse complement strand
GTACCGCCGCATCATCAACCGCAATAACCGGCTGAAAAAGCTCGTCGACCTGAACGCGCCCGAAGTCATCATTCGCAACGAAAAGCGGATGCTGCAGCAGGCCGTTGACGCCTTGTTCGACAACGGCCGCTGTCGCCGCCCCGTCCTGGGGTCCAGCAACCGCCCGCTGAAGTCCATGACCGACATGATCAAGGGCAAGCAGGGCCGTTTCCGCGAAAACCTGCTGGGCAAGCGCGTCGATTATTCGGCCCGTTCCGTGGTCGTCGTCGGGCCGGAGCTCAAGCTCCATCAATGCGGGCTACCCAAGAAAATCGCCCTGGAGCTTTTCCAGCCTTTCATTATCCGCAAGCTCAAGGAGCGCGGCCTGGCCGACACGATCAAATCAGCCAAAAAAATGCTCGAACGCCGGGACCAGGCCATTTGGGATATTCTCGAAGAGGTGATTTACCAGCATCCCGTTCTGTTGAATCGCGCGCCCACCCTGCACCGAATGGGCATTCAGGCCTTCGAGCCGGTACTGGTCGAGGGCAATGCGATCAAGATCCACCCGCTGGTGTGCCGGGGCTTCAACGCAGACTTTGACGGCGACCAGATGGCCGTCCACCTGCCACTTTCGATCGAAGCCCAGGCCGAGACGCACGTGCTGATGATGTCGACAAACAACATCTTCAGCCCGGCAAACGGCAGCCCGATCATGTCGCCCACGCAGGACGTGGTCATGGGGGTGTTTTACCTGACCACGGATCACGTCAGTCCAAAAATCGAGGAAGACCAGGCGCACAAATTCGCCAGCGAATTCGAAGCCCTCACCGCCTACGACCATAAGCGGATCAGCATCCACGACCGGATTTCAGTGCGCATCGACCGCACGCACTTTGTTGACGGGCCCAAGGAAGAACCCAAGCCCATGCCCTCGAATCGGCGGGTTCTGACCACTGTGGGCCGATTGATCTTCAACGATATCCTGGCACCGCAGATGCCCTTCTACAACTACCCGTTGTCGCAGAAGGGCCTGGTTCGGGTGGTGGCCGACTGCTACGCGTTGCTGGGCCGGTCCGCCACGATTGACCTTCTGGACGAAATCAAGGACATCGGGTTCCGTCGAAGCACGCTGGCCGGGCTCTCGTTCGGCGTGACCGACATGCGCATTCCCCAGGCCAAACAGAAAATCATCGATTCGGCCCAGAAGACCGTCGATCGAATTCAGAAGTCGCACGCCGAGGGTACGCTCACGCGACTCGAGCGCTACAACCAGGTCATCGACGTGTGGATTCATGCTCGAGAACTGGTCACGCAGGCGATGATGACCGAACTTCGCGACGACTATCGCGACGTGAACGATGTCTACAAATTGCCAGGCGATTCCGGGGCAACTCCCTACCTGAATCCGATTTACCTCATGACCCAGTCCGGGGCCCGAGGCAGCGTCGATCAGATTCGCCAGCTTTCGGGCATGCGGGCGCTGATGGCCAAACCTTCCGGCGAGATCATCGAGGCCCCGATCAAGGCCAACTTCCGCGAGGGGCTTTCGGTGCTCGAGTATTTCAGTTCGACGCACGGCGCCCGCAAGGGCCTGGCCGACACGGCGCTGAAAACGGCCGACTCAGGCTATCTCACGCGCAAACTGGCCGACGTCGCCCAGAACGTGATCGTGAATTCGCACGATTGCGGCACGATCAACGGAATTACCAAGGCCGCCACTTATAAGGGCGAAGAAATCGAAATCGCTCTGCACGAGCACATTGTCGGGCGCATCGCCCGCGATGGCATTCGCAACCCGGTTACCGACAAGTTGATCGTTTCCGAGAACCAGGTCATCACCAAGGAAATCGCCGGGCGAATCGAAGAGCTTGGGCTGGACAAGATTCGCGTACGAAGCCCGCTGACCTGCGAGAGCGCCCGCGGCGTCTGCGCCCTGTGCTATGGAATGGACATGTCCACCGGGCGGCTGGTCGAAGAGGGAATGGCCGTTGGCATCATCGGGGCCCAGTCCATCGGAGAGCCCGGAACGCAGCTTACCATGCGGACCTTCCATACCGGCGGCGTGGCTCAGAAGACCGCCATGGAGAACATGCTTCGAGCTACTCAGAAGGGTGTTGTTCGATATCAGGATCTGAACCCGGTTACGGTCAAACTCAGCGATGGCGGCAAGGCCATTGTGGTCCTCAAGCGCAATGGTGAACTTCTCATTGTGGACGACAAGGGGCGGGAATTGTCCCGCGACAAGGTGCCGTATGGCGCCGTCCTGAAAGTCGAGGACGGACAGGAGGTGTCCCGCAAGGACGTGCTTTGCGAGTGGGATCCGCATATGACCCCGATTCTCGCGGAGGTCGGCGGATTTGTCCGCTTCCAGGACGTGGCCGACGGCGAAACCGTTCGGCTCGAACAGGAAGGCGGGCACTCGCGACTGGTCGTGATCGAGCACAAGGGCGAAAAGCACCCGCAGATCATGATCGAGGACAAAGAAGGCAAGGTGCTCGATTATCACTACCTGCCCGCCAAAGCCCGCATCGAGGTCGAGGAGGGACAGGAGATTCAGCCCGGCGTGGTGCTCGCCCGACAGCCTCGGGCCATGGGCGGAACTCAGGACATCACCGGCGGTCTGCCGCGAGTCACGGAGATTTTCGAGGCCCGCCGCCCGAAAGAGCCGGCCGTCATGGCCGAGATTTCCGGAAAGGTCGAAATTCGCCCCGACAAGCGCCGCGGAAAGATGACCATCGTGGTGGCCAGTGAAAGCGGTATGGAGAAAGAGCACCATGTTCCGCAGGACAAGCACCTGCTTGTTCACGCCAACGATGTTGTTGAAGCCGGCGACCCGCTCATCGAGGGGCCGCTCATTCCTCATGATATTTTGCGAATCAAAGGCGAAGAGGCACTTCAGAATTACCTGCTTGCCGAGGTGCAGGCGGTTTATCGCAGCCAGAACGTGGCCATTAACGACAAGCACCTGGAAATCATTCTGACGCAGATGCTTCGAAAGGTGAAAGTCTCGCAGCCCGGCGATTCCGGGTTCCTGCCCGGCGAAGTGGTCGATAAGTTCCGATTCCGCGTGGAAAACGAGCGTCTGTCCAAGAGCGTGGTCATCAGCAACCCCGGCGACACCAAGCTCAAGCTCGACCAGGTGGTTCTCAAGTCCGAGCTGGCCGACGCCAATGCCGAAGCCGACGAAGCCGGCGGCGAACCGGCAAAGGGTAAAAAGCCCAAGCCCGCAACGGCCAGCACCCTGCTCCTGGGGATCACCAAGGCCAGTCTCTCCAGCGAGTCCTTTATCTCGTCCGCGTCGTTCCAGGAGACGACAAAGGTTCTGACCGAAGCGGCCCTGGCCGGAGCGGTTGACGACTTGCGGGGACTGAAGGAAAACGTCATATTAGGCCACCTGATTCCGGCCGGGTCGGGTTATCGCCCATACCAGCAGATCCGGGTCAAGCACTTGGGCGAGCCCATTGCGGCGCCGATCGAACTGCCTGCCGAGATTGTGGGCGGTGTGAATTCGCCGAGCCTGACCGAGGATTTGCCGGAGGAAGAGCCGGTGTCTGAAATGCCGGTACCCGGTGGAATGAGTTTCGCCGACGTTTTCAGCGGAACTTCCAGTTCGGAACAAAAAAACGGGTGAGCCCCGGAAAGGGCCGCTTTTGAGGATGAATGTCTGATGCCGACCATCAACCAGTTGATCCGCAAGGGTCGAAACGAAGTCGTCAAGAAGTCCAAGGTCCGCGATCTGGAGCAGTGCCCCCAGAAGCGGGGCGTCTGCCTGATCGTCAAGACTCAGACCCCCAAGAAGCCGAACTCCGCGCTGCGCAAGGTGGCCCGCGTTCGCCTCAGCAATGGGAAGGAAGTCACCGCGTATATCCCCGGCGTGGACCATAACCTCCAGGAGCACTCGATAGTACTGGTCCGCGGCGGGCGAGTACGGGATCTGCCCGGCGTCCGTTACCACATCGTCCGAGGCACGCTGGATACGGCCGGCGTCGAGGGCGACAAGGACGGCCGGCCGCGTAACCGCAGCCGAAGCAAATACGGCGTAAAAAGGCGAAAATAGAGCTTTGAATGCGTACCGGGCGCGCGATGGTTGCCGCGTGGCAGCGGATTCCGTGCAACTGGTTGGGCGTTGACGATGCAGATAACGGTTGAAAAATCGGGCGGATTCCTTCGGCAGGAAGCTCGGGCGGCCTCGTTGGGTCGAATGGCGTTCTTGGCCTTGGGGTTTGCCCTGTTGACGGCGCTTGGTGCCCAGGTCCGAATACCGGTGCCGGGTACGGACGTGCCCATGACGTTGCAGCCGTTGGCGGTGTTGCTTGCCGGGTTGTTGCTGTCGCCCGCGGCGGCGGTTTCGGCCGTGGCGATATATCTGGCCGCCGGGACGCTGGGCGCCCCGGTTTTTGCGGCCGGCTCCGGCGGACTCTTGGGCGCGACCG
>JBGTDB010000035.1:0-3285 GCA_041748515.1 Phycisphaerae bacterium | reverse complement strand
GAGGGGCATGGGCACCGCCATGGCCTTGCCGTTGCTCGACGCCATGGCTCCGGCGCTCGCGCTGGCCGGCGAACGCAAACCAGTTCCCACGCGGATGGCCTTCATCTACGTGCCCAACGGAAAGCACATGCCCGATTGGACGCCGGCGGCCGAAGGCGACGACTGGCAGTTGCCGTACATCATGGAACCGCTCGCGCCGGTCAAAGATCGCTTGCTGGTGCTCACCGGCCTTGCGCAGCACCACGCCCGCGCCAATGGCGACGGACCGGGCGATCACGCTCGGGCGTTGTCTGCGTTTCTCACCGGCGCGCAGCCGAAGAAGACCCATGGGGCCGACATCCAGGCCGGCGTTTCGGTCGACCAGGTGGCCGCCCGCCGAGTCGGGCAGCGGACGAAATTCGCCTCGCTCGAATACGGCTGCGATCCCGGCGCCCAGGCCGGCAACTGCGACTCGGGCTATAGCTGCTCCTACTCGACGAACATTTCGTGGCGTACCGATACCTCGCCGCAGGCGAAGGAAATCGACCCGAAGCTGGCCTTCGAACGGTTGTTTTCCAACGGCCCCGGCCCGCTGGGCTCCCAGCGAGAAAAGTATCGCCGCAGCGTGCTCGACTACGTGCTGGAAGACGCCCGAGACCTGAAGGCCCGACTTGGTATCAAGGACCAGCGCAAGCTCGACGAGTACCTGACCTCGGTGCGCGAGCTGGAGCGCCGCGTGAACGGTTCGGTCGAAAGCACCGTCGCGCCGCCCCCCGAATACCCGGTGCCGGCCGGAGTTCCCAGCGACTATGCCGAGCACATTCGGCTGATGTACGATCTGTTGGTGCTGGCCTTCCAGGGGGACCTGACTCGGGTATCCACGTTCGTCGTCGCCAACGAGGGGAGCAACCGCTCGTACAAATTCATCGACGTGCCCGAGGGACATCACGATCTCTCGCATCACGGTGGCGACAACGAAAAGCAGATGAAGATCCGCGCGATCAATCGCTTTCACGTGACCCAGTTCGCGTACTTCCTGGAGAAGCTACAGGGTATCCAGGAAGGCGAACGAACGCTGCTCGACAATTCGATGATCCTCTACGGCAGCGGCATTGGCGACGGCAACCGCCACAATCACGACGATCTGCCGATCCTGGTCGCCGGCCGCGGCGGAGACACGATCAAGCCTGGCCGCCACGTCCGCTTCGAAAAGGAAACTCCGCTCAACAACCTCTACCTGTCCATGCTCGATCGGATGGAATCCTCCGTCGATGAACTAGGCGACAGCAAGGGCCGGCTGGAGAATCTGATTTAGCGGGCGGTTAGCCGGATCCGGCGCTGCACTTCTAGGCGCGGTCGGATGAGAGCTCTCGCAAGGTTGCGATTCTCGTTGAGGCGGACTGAGTCGAGCCGCGCGGACGTACAGCCGACTCGGGCGAACGAATCTTTTCGCTTCGCCTCATCTCCCGTCAATCGATCTTCAACGACCGCAGATTCGGCAGCGCTCGCCTTAACACCTCGCGGTGCTCGTTCTTCTTTTGGGCGGCCGCCTTAGATGTAATCACAATGGTTCCCTTGTGAATGTGCCAGCCCAGGTCGTGGGCTGTGAGCATCGCACTCAGCGCGTCTTGCAAAGTGATTTGGGGAGGCGTTTGATAAGTCACCACGGGCGCATAGGAGTCGAACCCCGCCGCGGTGAGGGCCGCTCGGTCCACGCGCATCGGAACGTTGTGGTAGTCCGTCAGAAAATCAGAAATGTGTTCAACTTCGAGATAGCGAACGTCGATGCGTGTGGGCTGTTCGAGTTCGCCCAGAATCGCCTCATTGCTGCTATCACGCGTGCAGCGCAACTCCCTGAGGTTCGGCAGCGATCGGAGCCGAGTCAACGCGCCATCGCTTATCGAAACGTTGTGCAGCCCGATCAGCTCTAGTGATGTCAATGGTAGCAGGCAATCCTCGACGGCATCGTCGGTCACGTGCGCGCCGGAAAGAAAAAGCCACACGGGCTGACTCCCTCCGAACAAAGCGCTTGCCCGTGTGAAAAGTCCATGAGGTCCATTGCGGCGGTAAGGTTCCCCAGTGTTGAAATGGACCTGTCCGCCGAGGGACTCGGTGGCGCGGACCGCGTTCCATTGGATTTGGTGATGGATCGCGAAGTAGCCCACCAACACGACAAGCAGCGCTGCGGAGATCAGCAGCAAGCGCGTTGTAAAACGCACCGTCCCCTGGGGCGGGGCGGTGGGATCACTGTACATGGCAGATTCTCCGTTCCGGGAGAGAACGCAGCGTTGGCGACACCCGTGCGAAGGATGTTTTTGCCCCGCTGCGGTTTCCATCCTAAGCGGTGGAGATCGACTTGCAACCAAATGGTCCTGAAAATCGGATAACTTAGCCCTTCGGCATGCTGTATGCTGCGTCCGCGCGTGGAATCCGGGTGAAACAAATGGTACGTTAACCTGGGACGTCTACAGAGCCCATACCGGGCAAAACAACGTCAGAAACCCATCCAAACCATTCAACCACAGGACTCGGCGATGGAAAATTCGGGACTCAACCGGCGTGATTTTCAACGTCTGACGGCGGCGGCCGTCGGTGGACTGTTGGCAGGCGCTTCGCTCGGCCGTACCGCACTGGGCGAGGATGACAAGGTTCCCAAGAAGGACAAATCCAAGAATCCCATCCTGGGCGAGCCGCACGTCTGCCGCGGCATCAATATGTGCAAAGGCCTGGGCGCGACGAAAGACAACGCCTGCGCCGGCCAAGGGGCCTGTGCCACGGCCAAGGCCCACTTGTGCCACTACAAAAACGAATGCCGCGGCCAGGGTGGTTGCGGCGCCAAGCCCGGCGAAAACGAATGCAAAGGCAAGGGCGAATGCGGCGTGCCGATGGGTAGCGGAGCCTGGAAGAAGGCCCGCGCTCGCTTCGAAGAGTTGATGAAGAAGGAGGGCAAGGAAGTCGGTCCGGCCCCGCCGAAGAAGGTCTAGCGGCAAATCCGCCCACCCGACCCTTCTCGGTCGGCTTGCAGGCAGAATCATCGTAACCGAGTATCATCACGGCACGGGCGGAACGTTTCGCCCGTGCCGTGTGCTTCCACTGATGGGCGAAACTGGGGCAAACGCATGCAGACTCCCGCCAGATTGGGCCATGCCAACCTGGGACTTGGCGTTGGCCTGCGCAGCGTTCACTTCCCCTACATACTCGAACACGAGCCCGAGGTCGACTGGTTCGAGGTCATCTCCGAAAACTTCATGGATTCGGCCGGCCGAGCCAGGTATGTGCGGGATCAAATTGCCGAGCGCTACCCCA
>JBGTDB010000034.1:0-3734 GCA_041748515.1 Phycisphaerae bacterium | reverse complement strand
GGACGCCTTCGATTGGCCGTCGGATCCCTGGAAGAATCCGCGACCCGCCAAACTGCGCTCTACCAGGTCGAATCCCTGGTCGATGAAATCAGCGGCGTCGGGCTGGGCCGGCGGCTCGGCGAATTCTGGACCATCTTCGACCAGCTTCAGAATACTCCCGAGGATGCAGGGCTTCGTGACCTGGTCGTCGCTCATGGGGCGTCGCTGGCCGATTCATTCAAGTACCTTCGCGGACAGCTCGTTCAGTTGGGCGCAGACATCGACGGACAGATCGCCACGGTCGTCCAGCGTGCCGACCAGATTGCCGCGGATATCGCCGGGCTCAATCGTCAGATTTCCACCAGCGAGGCCGGCCGACAGGGTCAGGCGACTTCCCTTCGAGATCAGCGCGACACGCTGCTTCGCGAGCTCAGCCGACTCTTCGATGTTTCGGTTCGTGAACAGCCCGATGGCGCGATCAACGTCTATGTCGGCAGTGAAGCGCTCATTCAGGGGTCGCGTCACCGTAGCTTGGTCCCCGTGACCGAAGTGGATGGCCAGTTCGTGCGGACGACCGTCCGTTTCGCCGACACCGATCAACAGGTCCAGTTGCGGGCCGGGCGGTTGGCCGGGCTGATGTCCGCCCGCGAGCAGGACGCCTACGGCCGCATCGATGCCATCGACCAACTCGCCGCGGCCCTGATCGGCGACGTCAACCAGGCCCACGCCGACGGCCAGGGACTTGTCGGGCTTCGGTCAGTCACCGGAACTTACGATCTTCTCGCCACCGACGCCGCCTTGAACAGCGCGGCCGCGGGGCTCGCTTTTCCGCCGCGAAACGGCAGCTTTTTCATCACCGTAGCCGACGACGCAACCGGCACGCCAGTCGCTTACCGGATCGACGTAACTTTAAGCGGCGGGGCCGCCGACACGACCCTCGAATCGCTTGTGGCCGATTTCAACGCCCAGGTCATGGGGGTCACCGCGACAATCACAAGCGACCGCCGATTGGCCTTTGTCGCCGACACCGGCCAATCATTCACCTTCGGGCACGACGGCCAGGTTCACCGGTCCGATACGTCGGGCCTGCTGGCCGCGCTGGGGATTAATACGTTCTTCGCCGGAAGCGACGCCGCAAGTATTCAAGTCGCTGACGCGCTCCAGGCTGACTCGAGAAACCTTGCGGCCGCGGTGGTCTTTCTCACGGGCGACGGATCGAACGCCGGCCGGATAGCCGGATTGGACACGGCCGCCAGTACCAACCTGGCCCGATTAACCGGCCCCGCGGTGGCTTCAACCTCTTCGGCGAACCCTTCGCCGTCCCTCACGGATTATTACGCCGCGTTCGTGAACGCAATTGCCGTCAGTGGGGCGGCAGCCAACGCCGGCGTAGAGGCAACCGGATCGATCCTCGCCTCGCTGACCGCCCAGAAGGAAAGCATCAGCGGCGTAAATCTCGATGAAGAGGCCATTGCGCTGCTCAAGTATGAACGCGCCTTTCAAGGCGCTGCCCGATTTGTTTCCGTCGTGGACGACCTGATTGGAGAAATGGTAGCGTTGATTCGTTAGCAGTCTGTGGCAGAAGTTGAAAAACACCGTGTGGCACCGCCGTCTCGGCGGTGAAATCACGGGCGGGACGCCCGTGCCACATTTTCACCAAAGACTGTTAGATCGGCCAAACGCGACGAAATTCAGAACCGCGACCACAAGGGAGCGGAGCGAGCCGCGGACTTCAGTCCGCGCGGAGTATCGAAAGGACGAAACGCGACAACGTTCAGAACCGCGACCGCCAGGAAGCGGAGTAAACAGACTATGGCCATCAGTCCGGTAAACATTACCCGCGTCAGCCAGGGGCTGCGTACGAACATGATCCTGGAATCGCTCCGGCGAAACCAGCGAGAACTATTCGACACGCAATCGCGCATCGCCTCCGGCCGAAACTTCCTGTCGGCCAGCGACGATCCCGTCGGCGCGGCCCGCGTGATGAACCTCTCGACGGCCCTCGTCCGCCAGAACCAGTTCGCGGCCAACGCACGATACGCCGACGACTTCCTCGCCGCCGCCGACAGCTCGCTGGGCGAGATCAGCACGCTCTTGATTGAGGCCTCGACCATCGCCAGCCAGACGGTCAGCAACCTGACCAGCGCTGCCGAGCGCGAGGCTGAAGCCGAGGTCATCGCCTCGATTCGCCGCCAGCTAGAAATTGTCGGAAACCGGCAGCTCAACGGCCGCCACCTTTTCGGCGGGCGAAGCACAACGAACCACCCGTTCGTCGACGCCCTGGGCGGCGTGGCCTACGTCGGCGATGTTGGGAATCTACTGACCCGCCTGAACGAAAGGCTCTTCGGAGCGATGAACGTTCCGGGTAGCACCTTGTTCAGGGCCCTCTCTGCCCCGATCGCAACTGAAGTCGACTTGACCCCCATTCTCAACGAGTCGGTTCGCCTGGAAGACATAACCGGCGCGGCCGGCCGACCGATCGAGCGGGGAATCCTGGTCATCAATGAACCCGGCGGCGCGGGCCTGTTTTCCGTGGATCTGTCAACCGCCGACACGATCGGAAACGTCGTCGATGCCATAAACACCGCCGCCGCAACGGCCGGTTCGTCGCTGAGGGCCTCCCTCAACACGACCGGAATCGACCTGCAAACCGGCGGCGCACCGGTGACCGTGACCGACTCCGGCACGGGCAAAACCGCGTCGGACCTTGGTCTGTACACGCCCACGCCGACCGCAGGGACGATCAGCGGCGGCACTCTGACGCCGCGCGTCACCCGACTGACACCGATCGCGGCTCTGGCCGGCGGAGCGGGGATTGACACCCAAGGCGGCCTAATCATCAACAACGGCGGAAACTCGGCCGTGGTGGATTTGAGCACTGCCCAGACCGTTCAAGATATCATTAACGCGATCAACAACGCCGACGTGTACGTTCTCGCCCGGATCAACGACGCGGGCACCGGCATCGACGTATTAAACCGGGTTTCCGGAACGTCGCTTTCCATCGGCGAAAACGGCGGAACCACCGCGACCGATCTTGGCATTCGCACGTTCGACGCCGCCACGCCGCTGTCCGCCCTGAACTTCGGCAATGGCGTTGGCATAAAGGACGGCGAAACGGACTTGGAGATCATCGCCCGCAACGGCGCGACCTTCGAGGTGAATCTGGACGGCGCGGCCACCGTCGGCGACGTCATCGACCGGATCAACCAGGCGGCCCAGGATGCAGGCATTGCGGTCTCCGCGGCGTTCACCACCGTCGGCAACGGGATCCGCCTTCAGGACAACACCGGAGGGGGGGGCGATTTCAGCATACGAATCGCCAATCTCTCGACCGCCGCGATGGACTTGGGGCTCCAGCAGGCGGCCGACGGCTCGGAGCTGATCGGCGCCGACGTGAACCCCACGCGAACCGAGGGAATCATCGACGCCTTGATTCAGTTGGAAAACGCCCTGCGCACCGACAGCACCCAGGGAATTTCCGAGGCGGGCAATCGACTGGACAACCTACGCGCCGAAGTCATTCGCATTCACGGAAATATCGGAGCTCGGTCCCAGTCCGCCGCCACCCAGCGACAGCAATTGGAAGACTCGGCCCTGGCAACCCAGGTGTTTCTGTCGCAGGTGCAGGATTTGGACTATGCCGACGCAGTGACGCGAATGCAGCAGGCCATGGTGCGATTGCAGGCAAATCTGCAAACCAGCCCCATGGTGATGAACCTGTCGCTGTTTGACTACCTCCGTTAGACGGAGGC
>JBGTDB010000033.1:0-3494 GCA_041748515.1 Phycisphaerae bacterium | reverse complement strand
GCGCGGGGAAAGATGCAATGGCGGCCGTCCCAATTCGCCAATCCCAGCCCAGCGGCCGAACCGCAGGCTCGATCCAATGCCCCATTCGCCCGAGGATACTGTTGCGAAGATAGGCTCCGGATTCTTCGCGATCGATGTGATCCAATTCTTCCGCGAGGTCTCGCCGTCCCGACCAGACCAGCAAAGCGGCATCCCCCTCCGGGCCGTGTTTCTCAACCAGGGCGGTCACTCGCTCATCGAATTCAGCCCGCAGCTCGTTCCACTCAGCGGAATCCGGAGCCGATTCGGCATCGTCGACGGCCTGCACGAACTCGGATCCTAGCCGGTCGAGCTCAACCATAATCGGGACAATCCTGGGATGTTCAGCCACAGAGCCGCTGTCTCCGATAACACCTAGTTTCGCCGCGGCGTCAGCGACTTGAGCATCAAGAATGCTCTGTGCCGCCGCACGCCTGGCATCATGCTCTTCCGAAAGCGATGAAGGATGGGGATAGTACGCCAGCGCCCAGATCACAATGGCCACGGCGAAAATAATCGTCCCCGCCGTGACCGTAAATTCCCGCGCCTGCTGATAGACACGATGGAAGACGGTCTTCCCGGAAGGCCACTTGAAGGTGGGCAGCTCCATGAGAAATGACTGCGCCGGGCCCTTCAAAACAGTTCTCTTGAGTATAAATGCAATCCCGATAGCAACGACCGTACCAACGCAGTACATCGCCAGCAGCGTGGCCGCTTGTAGATTCAAAAAGCCTCCAAGAAGCGGCACGGCCGGAATAAATGCGCCGATAAGCAGTACGTAAACCGGCAAGCGGGCGCTGCAACTCATCAGCGGAGCGATCAGAATGGTGGCCAGTCGATCACGTTTGGACTCGATGGAGCGCGTGGCCATGATGCCGGGAACGGCGCATGCAAACGATGAAAGCAGCGGGATAAAGGCCTTGCCCGTCAGGCCGAACATGTTCATCCAGCGATCCAGGAGGAACGCCGCCCGGGCCATGTAGCCGCAATCTTCGAGGATGGCGATGAAAAAGAACAGAATGGCGATCTGCGGAAGAAAAATCAGCACTGCGCCGACGCCGGCGATCATGCCATCGACAATCAAGCTTTGAATGGCCCCTTCGGGCAGGAGCGAGGCCGCCGCGCCGCCGGTGGCCAGGAATATGCCGTCGACCAGGCTCATGAGCGGCTGGGCCCAGGCATAAATGGCCTGAAAACCTAGCCCCATAAGAATGAAGAACGTCGCCAATCCAAGAACCGGATGCGTCAAAACGCGATCTGCGCGTTCAGTCCAGGACGCCCGGTTCGGAGCCGTGTGCTTGACGGTTTTCTCAAGGACTCGGTCGATCCACGCGTAGCGCACACGTGCTTCAACTTCGACGACTGATTCTCCGGCCTCGGCAATTCGCTTACGTCGCTCGGCAAGCTCCTCGGCCATACCGATGCCGCAGCGTTGGATGGTCTGAAGTTCGTGGTATCCGCCCGGAGCTAGGAGAGTCTGCATCGCTTCAGCACGATGACCATTGTCGCACCCGGCCTGCCCCGAAATCGATGTACAA
Source organism: Phycisphaerae bacterium (assembly GCA_041748515.1). Classification (GTDB taxonomy): domain Bacteria; phylum Planctomycetota; class Phycisphaerae; order UBA1845; family UBA1845; genus JBGTDB01. Next base: position 1,938 of record JBGTDB010000033.1, on the reverse strand, counting down.
AGCGCGTCCAGTTCTGCACATACGCAATCGGGGAAAGCCTGGCAATGCTTAACAGAAGCGACGGATACGGAGCTGCTGATGGCCTCGATCAGGTTGTCAATGCCGATCTGCTTCGTGGCGACAATGGGTACGACCGGTACGCCCAGCTCGCGGCTGAGTGCGTCGGCGTCAATGCAGATTCCGGCGGACTCGGCAAGATCGGTCATGTTCAGTGCGACAATGACCGGTCGCTCCAGTTCGAGAATCTGCGTGGTCAGGAAGAGGTTTCGACGAAGGTTGGACGCGTCCACAATGCTGACGATAACGTCGGGGATATGACCGCCTTCTCGCCGGCCGAGAAGCACGTCGAGAACGATTGCCTCATCCTCCTGGTGGACGGCCAGGCTGTAAGTTCCCGGAAGATCGACAACGTCAATGGAGGAACTCGCCGGCGCGTTGCGTAGTCGACCGGACCGATGCTCCACGGTTACGCCGGGGTAATTGCCCACCCTTTGCCGAAAGCCGGTCAAACAATTGAAAATCGTGCTCTTGCCCGTATTGGGATTCCCAACCAGAGCAACGGTTCGTACTCTGACCGGGGCCTTAACAGGTATTGAAGTGTTCATCGAAGTCAGGCGCCGTGGCCATTTACTAAATCCGCGAACATAAAACGAAATCGTCGGGGAGAACCCAAAAAGCGATGCAGCACAATTCCCAAACTAACTATTTCGCCAGAATTACGGTTCGTTGCAATGCCAGGCCGAGTCCGACGCAGGAAGTGCCAATACGAACAAGGCACGGTCGCCCCGGCCGAATGACGGTTACCCGAGCACCTCGGACAAAGCCAATGTCGGCCAGGCGCTTCGACGTGGCCTCTTCGGCAGTAATCCGCGCTACGATCGCTGCTTCTCCCCGGCCCAACGAATCCAGGCTATCAAGCATCAGGTTGGCTCCTGGGGCCATTAAAATAGGGGCCGAGCCTTGCTCGGGGACCTCGCACGAGTGACCCAATGAATCGGACTCCCCAGTCTTCAAGCAATTATAACGAGCGAATTGTTTCGGGCAATCAAACTTTCTTTGACGCGCCAGTCCGAGGATATGCCCGCAATCTCTATTGGGAAGTGCGGGTTCGAATGGGAGGCTGGGGGTTGATCAACCTCAGCGGAACCTCAGGAATGATGCGATTGAGCTTATTCTGACTGGGCAGCCTTGCTTTTCCTTACTCATCCTGATCGCCGCTAACCAACTCCACGGCTATGGCCGGGTCAAGCAACGAAAGTACGAGGTTGCTCAAGCCAAGATTTATGGATTGCCGTAGCGGGAGATTGCAAGAGAGGGAGGCCGCGGAAACAGCCAACGCGGCGACCAGGTTCAAAACGATGCGACGTTGTCGGCTGCTTAGGAAGATCATGCGAATTTCCAATCCTTTGGACGCCTTGCTAACCGGAGTCGTCGGCCTCGCTGCTCCAGTTTCTATCGCCTCGAGCTTGGCCGAATTGAGCGCGCCGGTTCGCTAGTCTTCTTCAGGAATCTGGGACTGCAACAGATTCTGGTAGTTCACAAACGTGTCTGGTCCACTGAAAATCGAGGGCTGTTGGTTGCCGGGAAGCCGGAATGCCCGAAGGGCTACCCCTCCGGGCTGGCCGACGCTCGTGAACGCTTGAAAAATGATCGTGTCACCACAAGCGAAATTCCCAGCCTCCAATGTCAGGGGGTTTAGCCCGCTGGCCGAAACGCCAAATCCGGCCGCGCCGCCGGCGCCGGCTCCCCCAACGAATGCAGCCGAATCCGTCGGCAGCAGGTTTTCGCCCAACCCGACCACCGTAACCGGGGAGCGATCGCACGGAAATAACACACCCAGGTCCGTTGCCGTTCCGGTCTCGCCGGTTAAAAGCTCTACTGTTTCGCGGGCCGATTGGGTGACAAACTCATTCTGATCGTTGACGATTGGATTGCCGA
>JBGTDB010000032.1:0-8047 GCA_041748515.1 Phycisphaerae bacterium | reverse complement strand
AGGCATTGAAGTCGTCGCACGGTGTTTCATCCGGAACCGGCTCGGCCACGCAGGACGTGTTTCCCTCGTCGCACACGCCCAATGTGCACTGCGTATTCAACCCCGAACAGTCCCGATCCGCGCCCACGCAGACGCCGCCGGTACAGGTATCGCCCTGAGTGCAGAACAACCCGTCATCGCAGGCTACATTATCGTTGTTCGTGTTGACGCATCCGTCCAACGGATGGCAGGAATTATTCGTGCAGGGATTCCCGTCGTTGCAATTCAGCGGCACGCCCCCTTGGCACGACCCGCCTACGCAGGTCTCCAGGCCGTTGCACACGTTTGCGTCGTCGCACACCATCGGCACCCCGGCACAAACGCCGGAATTGCAAACGTCACTCACGGTACAGGGATCGCCGTCGTCGCAGGCGCTGTTGTTGAATGTATAAACGCAGCCCTCGATCGGATCACAGACGTCGTCAGTACACGGGTCGCTGTCGTCGCAGTCGCCGTGGGTCAGACACTCGCACGCGGAGTCGTCATTCACGCAGTCACCCTCGACGCAACTGTCGATCGTGCAGGGAATCCCGTCGTCGCAATCCACCGGCAGGCCAAGGCAAACCCCCGCCTCACACTCGTCGGTCTCCGTACACGGATCGCCATCGTCGCAGGAAGTACCGTCGGGTAGCAGTTCAACTTCGCATTCGCCGTCTGATACGTTACACACGCCGATGCTGCACGGTCCGTCCAGGTGCGTGCAATCCACCGGCGTGCCGGGCTGACACACGCCCCCAAGACACACGCCATTTCCGGTACAAATATCCCCGTCGTCGCACGCCACGCTGTTGTTCGTGTTGACGCAGCCGTCGACCACGTGGCAGGAATCATCCGTGCATGGATTCCCGTCGTCACAATTCAGCGGCGTGCCCGGCTGGCACGATCCGCCGACGCAAGTCTCAATGCCGTTACACACGCTCCCATCGTCGCAATTCAGGGGCTGTCCAACGCACAAGCCGGAAGCGCAAGTGTCGTTTTCCGTACATGGATCACCGTCGTTGCACTCGGCGGTGTTATGGGTATAAACGCACCCCTCGATCGGATCGCAGACATCGTCCGTACACGGAACATCGTCGTCGCAATCGGCGTGGGTCAGACACTCGCACCCGGAATCGTCGTTCACGCAAACGCCATCGACGCAACTGTCGATCGTGCAGGGAATTCCGTCATCGCAATCGATCGGCGTGCCGGCCTGACAAACTCCGCCCAGGCACATTTCATCTCCGTTGCAGGGGTCACCGTCATCGCAGGAGTTCGAATTGTTGGGCGTAAAGACGCAACCTGTTGAAGGGTTACACGAGTCATCCGTACACGGGTTGTTGTCGTCGCAGTCCAATGGGAGGCCTGCAAGGCAATTTCCTCCCTGGCACGTTTCAAAGCCGTTGCAGGCATTGCCATCATTACACGAATTGGCGTCATTGGGCGGAAAAACGCATCCCGTTGCCTGATTACACACATCATCCGTGCATGGGTTGTTGTCGTTGCACACTATCGGCGTGCCGACGCATTGACCGTTGGTACAAGTGTCATTGCTGGTGCAGGCGTTTCCGTCGTTGCACGGGTTGCTATTGGGCACGCCACAGGTTCCGCTGCCGTTGCAAACGTCGTTCGTGCATGGATTGCCGTCCGAAGGACACGGCGTTCCCTGGGGCGACATGCAGCTCTGCGTGGCCTCGACGCAGGTGTTCTGGCACACGGCCCCGCCCGCACACGGGTTGCCGGACGACACGCATCCCATCACCAGGTCGCAGGTCTCCGCACCATTGCAGAACAGTCCGTCACTGCAGGCTGCGTGGTTTGGCGTGTGAACACAAATGCCATTGACGCATGAGTCAGTGGTGCATGGAATGTTATCGTTACAGTTCTTCGGCTGGCCGACACACTGCCCGTTGGAACACATGTCCTCGTCCGTGCATGGATTCAAATCGTCGCACTCGCCGATGCGATTGGCCGTGCGGCAGCCCAGTGCCGGATCGCAGAAGTTGATCGTGCAGTAGATTCCGTCCTCGCAGTCAATTTCTTCGCCGCCGCGGCAGGTGCCCAGCAGACAGAAATCGTTGATCGTGCATACGCTGCCGTCGTCGCAGGGATTCAGGTTGTGAACGTGGCGGCAGCCATCCGCGGGGTTGCAACTGTCGGTGGTGCAAACGTTGTTATCGTTGCAATTGCGCGGCGGGCCGGCCTGGCATACGCCCGCCGAACAGAAATCGTTGACCGTGCAGGCGTTCCCGTTGTTGCACGGCCCGGAAATCGGCGTATGGACACAGCCAAGGTTCAGATCGCAAACATCGGCCGTGCAGACGTTGCTGTCGTTGCACTCGGCATTGACGATGCACGACCGGCATCGATCGTTGGCCTCATCGCAATAGGCCGCAGAAATGCAGGGCGGTGTGCCGCTGCACACGCCGCCGCGGCAGACTTCCTGGCCATCGCAGAATGTATTGTCCGCACAGGACGTGCCGTCCGGACGAACCTGGAACTGGCAGAACCCGCCCGAGCAGACATCGGTCGTACACGGGTTGCCGTCGTTGCATTGGTTCGAATTCGTACACGGATAGGGCACGCCGCTAATGCGGGCCAGGCAAACCTGCCGGTCGCGGATGCTCAGCGAGCCGGTCAGATCGTCGTCAAAGGCCGCAAGACACGCCGCGGACGGCGTGGTCATCGTCAAACAGTTCTGAAGCCACCCGAGGTCGCGAAGGTTGACCGAGCCGTTGCCGTCATAGTCGCAGCTCGCAAAGTCGTAGGCGATGCCAAGCATTGCCGTCGGAACGTGCAGATTCGCGTCTGTCGGCGTCGGATACATGAACGGCGTCGGCGTGAAGCCCATGGTTACACCGTTGCGAACCTGAACCCGGTCGTTGTTGAAGGGCGTCAATGACGAAAGCCGCTCACCGACCAGGAGACACGACGACTGCGAATTGGAGCACGTCACCGATCCGTCGTTATAAAAGCCAAGCGGCCCCGGATCAATCACGCCGGAAAGCAGAATGCTCGCCGCCGAAAAAATGCCCGGAAAACTAATGTTAAACTCGACGACCTTCTGAAAATCGTTCGCTTGGTTCGGATTGTCCCAGGCCGAGGTCACGACAAGGTAACCAGTCTTCAGGGTCCCGGTACGAATGGCGATGCCAACAGGGCTGATCAATTCCGTCGCATTGAAGTAGTTGATGTAGGCGCCGGTCGTCCCGTTGTATTCGAGAACCTGGTTATTGATGCCGCTCGTGACGTACAGCCGGCCGTTGGGTCCGTAAGCCAGGCCGTTGGCCCCGCGAATGCACCTCGGGTGGCCGCAGTCCTCCGGAAACAGCGGATTGATCGTTCCGCCGTTGATGAACACGCGAAGAAACTGCCCAGTGTCCGGGTCGAACTCCAAAACGCCGTTTACCTTGTTCTGCGATCCCAGCGATGGGATGCTTGTAACAAGCAGCGTCCCCTGTGGAGAAAACACGAGTCCCTGCGGCGCACTCAACCCACCCGATCCCGTGGGAATTAAGGTCCGGAGCAGGTCTCCGGTGCGCGGGTCATGCTCGGTGACTTTGGACTGCGTACGACTGGCCAGTAGCAGCCGCCCCGTCCGCGGATTGATCGCCATGCCGTACGGGCCTTGAATATTCGGAATATGAACCCCGGAGAACGTCCGCGTCGTGGCATTATAGCGCAGCACGGCGTTCTCATAATTACAACCGGGAATCGAGCACGCAAAACTGCTGACCAGCATGTGCCGCTGCCCCACGGGCGCCGCGGCCGTCGAGGCCGTCGAACTCTCGTCCGAGACAATTGGCTGAACGTCCTCTTCGCTGGAAACGCGCTCGTCGCTTATGATGGGTGTTGTCTGTTCCGTCCCCCCTGCCAGTCCGAATACTGCAAGCAGAAGGACGACTCCGCCCAGAATCGGACTCATTCCGATAAATGCCAACCTGCGTCTCGCATCCGCGAGAACGTGCATCGAATTCTTCACTGTGATGTCCTCAGCTAGACCCCACCCCGAAGTGCCCCCCGGTTGCTCTCCCCAAGCAACTCGGATTCGAAGCGAATTTCCGCCTCGAATTTCGTCTCGACCGCCGCGGCCGCGGAGTTGAACGTGATCCCCGCAAACACCGAAGGCAACAAAAGATTCGATATCCACGGCCGCGCTGCCGCAGATTCTATTCAGCCGCCAAAACTCGGGCAAACCAGACCCCTCCCGAATCCCTGCCGCGACAGGTCATTGTAGCCTTCGAAAAGGGAGAAGTTTTTAAGATTTTCTTATCGCTCCGAAGCCGGCTTAGTTACCCTCCTGAGATGAGCCGCTGTCCACTCTCCCTTCAGCCTCCATACCCTACGAAATCTGCATTTTCTTCCGCCTGGACTGGAGCTTATCGGAGTGCAAAGACCCTAATCTGCCCCCCCGATTACCCGTTAATAATTATAGGACGTAGCAATAGACCTCATTTTGTTAATTTAGGCAAACCATTGACTGCTAGAAAAAACAGATTTTCATTCCAAGGGCCTTGCAAAATCAAACGAGCTGCGTTAGATTGCACATCGCTTAGGACACATGCTGAAGCGCCGAAAGCGCCATGCATGAGCCTCCAAGTGCTAAGGGGGCGGAAGAAACAGTAGCGAAAACATCGGTCGGGGGAACATTTCTTAAAATCGAGCGCGCGGTGCGCTCATTGTTTCCAAAAACGTTCCGACCGAACGGTATGCATCTCCTTCGTGGTAACAGGGGAAAAGTCGTTTTTATTTGGAGGAAGTTCAATGACGCGAAACAAGTGGTTTGTGGGTTCGACTGCGGCCGTTCTCGGTTTGGCAGTCTGTGGTTCGGCTTGGGCGCAGGTTCCGAGAACGCAATTCGCGGATGGCCCCGGTCGTGTTAGCTCGAGCACCAAGGGCAGTCTGTTGATGTACTCAAAGGTCGAACTTCGTTGGAACGCCGCAGGCGGCCTGACGCAGGACACGATTCTTGAGATGACCAACGACTATCCGGGCAAGGTGTGCGTTCAGTTGTATTTCGTGAACGGCGATGAGCCGCTCGATCCGATCTTCGCCGGCAGCCCGCCGATGCAGGTCGCCGAGGGCGAGCCGGGTTGGAACTGGGTCGATTGCAGCTTCTGCCTGACCCAGAATCAGCCCACCTACTGGTCCGCCGCGACCGGTCTTCCCGCCGGCTGCCAGCCCTGGTCCATTCTGGATCCGGACGGCGGTTCGGGTCACGGTCGTCCCGATCCGAAGAATCCGGGTCACCGGATGCTCCGAGGCTTCGTTTATGCTTGGGCCGTGGACAATGCCGGCTGCCAGATTCGCTGGAACCACCTGAGTGGTAGCGCGACTTTGGTCAACTATACCGACACCACCGCCTGGGAATACAACGCCTGGTCCTATCAGGTCCAGGAAGCATACGCGCACGGCGCGATGGCCGGCGATCGTTGCGGCCGCATCAACATGAACGGCCTCGTCTATGCCGCTCCGTACGATGCGCTTCTGTTCAACTTCTTCGCCTCCGGATCGACCGCGTTTTCGAGCGGCTCGAACTTGGTGTCCGTTGACACCAGCCTGACCCTGCACCCGGCAACCGCCGATCTTCGTCAGGACAGCAAGGGCCCGATCACGACCAAGGCCCACTTCGACATCTGGAATCAGAACGAAGCCGGCCGCTCGGGCACGACCCGTTGCATCACCTGCTGGGACCAGACCCTTCTCAGCCAGTACGCCAATCCGAACAACTTCCTGATTGGCAACCTGGGCACCGACAAGGGCAAGGCTCGCATCCACGGCATGCGTAGCGATGTTTGCGATCTGAACTGCTTCAGCGATCGCCGCAATTCCAGCGACGAGATCGGAATCGAGGACATTCTCGACCTGCTCGGTATCGACTGGGTTTGCAGCTACGAAGCCGCCCTCATGGGCGTCTCCGCCAAAATCCTGGCCTTCAGCGGCGCCTCCACGGGCAAGGCCGTTGCCGGCAGCAATCTGGTCGGTATGGGCAGCCAGAACGCGCACATCAAGTATGACCTTGTCGCGCCTCCGGGCGAAGCCATCGGTGAAACCGCCGGTCTTCGTGGCGAGCGTGGTTTCGGCAAGGGATCCTTGGATCGCGGCCAGCTGGCCGATGATGCCGAGTCGATGGGACCGCAGGTTGTTCCCGCCGAGTAGTCTCGGCTGAAGGCCGTCGATTGCGTCGCCGCGGTAACACGGCGGTTCGATTGACCGGCTAACGCAGTAAAAACGGGGTCGGGCGCTCTTGCAGCGCCCGACCCTTTTCTATTCGCGGACTTTGGTGTTATTATAAGCCCTTGGCCTGCGCGGGTCGAATTCACATCCTCGACGCAGGAGCGGCTCGCGCCGATAAGAGACACATGACCAAATTTAGACCCGTCTTTGCAAAGTGCCTTTTCCGGAGAGCCAGCTCATGCCAAGAGCAATCATGATATTTTTGGTCTCGGTTTCCATGATCGCCTGTGGATGCGAAGGAACCAAGAAAAAGACCTCAACGCCGGCTACCGCTCAAATGGTCGATCCGTATCCCGGCCGTGGACAATCCCTTGAGCATCGTGCAACTGAACACTGGCAGGCCAAGCTGAACGAGAACTGGGACGTCCTTTTCAAATATGTTGAGCCGGGCTTGCGAGCCGAGAGCACACCGGCTCAGTTTGCCGAGTGGTCTCGCGAAAACGAACCCTTTCAGATTCTCTCTTACGAAATAGACGGCGTGAAGACCGAGGGCGAACTTGGCTGGGTCCGAATCTATTATCGAACCAAGCTGCGAAAATATCCTACTCTGCCGGAAGCCGAGGCCAACCAGTGGCAAAAATGGTTGCGCGTTAACGACGAGTGGATGCCCGTGCCCGCCCAGGCTGTCCCTCTTTTCCCTGAACCTCCGGATGCTCGGGATGCCGAGGCCGAAGCGATAGTTCGTGCCCGGTTCATCGAAACCTGGGAATTGCGAACGCGTGGAGACTGGGCTCAACTTTATCAGTTGACCGACCCGCGCGACCGGGGCGTGGTCTCAGAACAGGAGTTTCGCGAGTCCGAGTCGATGTTCGAGTATTTAAGTTATGAAATTCTCTGGGTCGAGGTCATTGGCAACCAGGGCCGCGTGCGCGTGCGGATTCATCACAAGCTCCTGGATCCCAGCATGACCAAAGTGCCGCCGCAGGACGTCAATGTCACTGAGAACTGGGTCCGCGTGGACGGCCAGTGGTACCGTGATCTGACACGCGGATAACTCACGACCCATCGCCCGGCGACTGTCCTGCGATGGCGATCGCCATGTTTCAAGTGTACTGAATGCGAGAAACTACCCGGCCGCGTGACTCGGATTCTTGCCGACACTTTGGCCGAAATAACCGGAACCGGCCTTCCAGAAACTCAGGAATCAACCGAACCTGAAACGCTAAGGAGTCAACCCGTGAATACCCGTTGCTGCCTGATAGGAGCTTTTCTGATTGTTGCACCGCTGCTTGGATGCCGGGCATCGGAGGAACCGCCAGCGGCGAAACGAGCGGATCGCCCGGTCCCCACGCCGCTTCCACATGTCGCGAATACAAAGGGGAAAGCGCCGGTCAGGTATGAGCTCTGTTCAATGAACCTGCCCACTTCGGGCTTCTGGAAGTCCGACCCGGAGTTTGCGGACGTCAACGGCGACGGCTTCTTTGACCTCGCCGCGCTTCCTCGCCTGGGAAACGGCCCGAGAATCTGGCTGGGTGATGGGAAGGGCGGATGGACCGAAGCTTCCGACGGATTGTCCTATTCGAACTCCTGCGGCGGCGGTCTGAAATTCGGCGACGTCAACAACGACGGCCACCTTGACCTGGTCATCGCCGATCACTGCCAGGGCGTTTTCGTTTATCTCGGCAACGGGAAGGGGCAGTGGAGCATGGTCGTCCGAGGCCTGCATCCGCCGGCTCCGGAAGGGAAAGTGGTCGACCTGTACGTCGGCTCCGAAGACGTCGCCTTGGGCGATGTTAACGGCGACGGCCACCTCGATATTGTCACCGGCGCCAGCGATCACGGCGGCGTCAAC
>JBGTDB010000031.1:0-4097 GCA_041748515.1 Phycisphaerae bacterium | reverse complement strand
GTCTTTTGATTGACCCACCCAGACGGCTCCAATTCGCCTGGGCATGAGGAATCGCCCAAAAAGCGGTACTCGCCCGTGCCACCTGAGTTTGCCGGGAGGATCCTTCCCAATTTAATAAACCATAATTGCGCGCAAAAAAATCGGTGGATTGGCCCCAGGGGGCGGCGATATGCTAGGCCGCATGATCGCCACTCGGACACTACCAGAACCCGCCGAGATGGAGCGGGCCACGCTCGCCGCGGACCCCGCCTACGACGGGATTTTTTACGTCTGCGTTTCGAGCACGGGCATCTTCTGTCGCCCGTCGTGTCGAGCGCGAAAGCCGCTCAGGAAAAACATGACGTTTCACGCTACGGTTCGAGAGTGCCTGCTTGGTGGGTTTCGCCCCTGCCGGAAGTGCCGCCCCCTCGAATTCGGCGAGGATCCGAAGTGGCTGGCGGATCTGCTTCAACGTATCGAGCAGTCTTCGACAGAACGAATAACCGACGCCGACCTTCGCGGCCTTGGCGTCAATCCGCACCGCGCGCGGCGCTATTTTTCGGAGAGATTCGGCATGACCTTTCAAGCGTTTCAACGATCCCGGCGCATGGGTGTGGCGCTGGAAGAACTACGACACGGGCGCGATTCTCTAAACGTGGGGTTTGGCGCGGGCTACGATTCGGCCAGCGGATTCCGCGAAGCATTCGCGAAGACCTTCGGCGCAACGCCCGGGCGTATCATCGCATTGCGATGCATTAAGGCGACCTGTTTGGAGTCTCCCGTTGGCCCGCTGGTGGCAGCGGCGGCCGATGGGGGCATATGCCTGCTGGAATTTGCAGATCGGCGACCGCTTCGTGAACATGTGACCGCACTGAAGAACCGATTCAACGTTTCGGAATCACTCAGCAACCAATCCAAGGCCGGATCGCCCGGGGAATGGGTTGTCGTGCCCGGAAAGAACCGCCATCTCGATCAACTCGAATCGGAACTTCGCGATTACTTCGCGGGAAGGCGGGAGCAGTTTGAAGTTGAGACGGTGACTTTGGGCACGCCCTTCCAGGAGCGCGTCTGGGCCCAGCTTCGACGAATTCCCTATGGAAAGACGTGCAGCTACGAAGAAATCGGCAGAAAAATCGGTGCGCCGGAGGCGGCTCGTGCCGTCGGCCGGGCCAACGGCGAAAATCGCGTGGCCATCGTCATACCCTGCCATCGCGTGATTCGCAGTGACGGAACGCTCGGCGGGTACGGGGGAGGTCGTTGGCGAAAGCAGATCCTACTGGACCTCGAGCGCGGCCGGCAGGCGTTGGCCTGATCGAATCTTCTAAACGGTTTGCCGCCTAGACCTGGTGAAATTTAACGGCGATGGAACTTCCCGGCACGGCGAGCGTTTCAGCCAGCCGTGATGTTTGCGATGAACTAACGCAGGTGGCGAAGCTCTAGCCTCGCGCCGCCAGTGCGGTGCATCAGGTTCGGGTTATCGGTACAGCTCGCCCCCCTGCCGTCGCGGCGCGGAAGTACCGCAATCGATCCGGAGGCTAAAGAGCGATAAGCCCAATTGCGAGACTGCAATTTATTTCGGGTATTAGGCGGCCCCAGCACCACCGGTGAACGCCGAAACGAATACCTGCACGAACATGGGCAAAAAGGCCTGTAGAAACATATTCAAGATAAGATCGATGAGAATCATGAATCCTCCAATTCAAAGGAAAAGCAGCGGAACCAGCCCGGAAATGCCAGGCTGATTGCCGAAACCGCGACACAATCGAAGTTTCGGATCAAGGCCACTTAAAAAACGTCAACATCGGGTACGCCAGATCCCGTCAACACCGGCACCCGTGGCAAAAGTCTCCCAACACGGTGTGGCACAGTCTTGGCGGTAAGAACACGAGCGAGACACCCGCGCTCCACAATTCACGACACTCTTTCAGTTCGATTTCGCCAACAGTACAGGCGATGTTCCCGGCCATCCGCTCGCGCACGCCCCGCACCAAATGTGCATGGAAAGCACACGACGAACAAGTCGATATCGGACTTATCGACCAAGTTGAGCCAGCCGGTTTGAATGCGCAAAAAAATTACCCGCCGAAGCGGGTAAAAAAATGCGGCGATAACCTACTCTCGCCTTTCGACTACCATCGGCCGTGTGGACTTCACTACCGTGTTCGGAATGGTAACGGGTGTTTCCCCACACGTATGGTCACCGCGAAGGGAATAGTAGCGACCGGCAAACGGCTGTCAAGCCCCTTCCCAAGGGCATTTTGAGCCGTTTCATCGCGCGGTTCAATCGTCGCGACTTGTCGACTCGACCAGTTTGAGTTCGATGGGCTGTGGGTTACCGGTCAGCTCAACGTCCCGGGGAAGGTGAAACTCGGGGGTTACCAATTTAACGACATCCAGATTCTCCAGATCCTCTTCCTTAAGGTGAATAATGCCATAGACGCGAGTCTGACCTGAGGCAAGCCTGGCGATGGCCTCCGGCGTTCCGGTGACCGAAATGGTCTGGGTTATGAGCGAAAGTGGGGATCCGTCGCGGGCGACGGCCTCGACGCTTCGCGAGAGGTTGCCGACGATTACGGCAACCAGAATCGGGACGGTAGGAATCTGCTGGACGGCCCTTTCGGCCCGCACGGTGGCCGTCACCTCGATGGATCGGGGGGTAAAGACGGCATCTGGTCCGAAGTCTTTGGGATCCAGGGCGATAGAAAGGGTTTGGCTCTTGCCGAATGGTTTCTCTTTCAGGGCCCGCTCGATTTCGGGACTTATCTCCAGGGAAATGGGCTGGCCGGAGGGGAGGTCGGAGGTTCGGCTCTCCCGAAGCCGAAGGCGCACGGACGGCGGCTGAAGCTGCGGCTCGACCTCGTATGCTAGGGTCAGTTTCTTTGCCGAAATCTCGACATCGCGGGCGACCATATGGTCAACGAGTACGGGGATTTCTTGCGGCTGAACGCCGAGAATCCGGAGCGTTTCGAATTCACTCCAGCGCTGGGCCAATTCCCTTTGAACGATTTCCTCGGAAATGGCGACGACGCCCGGTCCGGTCAGTTGTTCTAAAACCGGCACTTTGACCTGTAAGCCCTCCCTGCCCCGAACGGCCTCGACCACGCGGCGGGCTCCGGAGACCGTCACGTCCAGGCTATTTCGTAGGCCCTGGGTCTGGAGAATCATTCCTGTCTGTGGCTGGGCGGGAGTAAGCACAACGGCGACCTTCAGAATCGCGCTTTCGTTGACAATTCGATCCGCGCTGATCCAGATCAGCGCGGTCAGAATGACTGTCATGCTAAGCAGCCTGACCTGCACCACTGGTTTGCTCCTGCGGATTCGACCTCGCGGACTCGGGGGCTTCAGATTCTTCCTTGCGTTGGGATTCGGCTATTTCGTCTTCCTCCTCTTCCTTTCGGTCCGATGTTTCGGAGACGCCAAGATGAGTCGATAGAATTTCGCGCAGTTGGGCCGGGGTCATGCCGCGACGCAGCCGGCCGTTGATGGCTACGGAGATTGTGCCCGTTTCCTCACTGACCACGACGACCACGGCGTCCGTTTCTTCGCTCATGCCAATCGCGGCGCGATGGCGACTGCCCAGAGAGCGGTCTACAGCGTCGGAATCGGCAAGTGGAAACTGGCAGCCGGCGGCACGAATGCGATCGCCGCTGATCATCACGCCGAGGTCGTGCAGGGCGCTGCCGGGCCAAAAAATGGTTTCGAGAAGTTCGGCGGACAGTTCGGCGTCAAGGGAGACGCCGCTTTCGGCGATAGCCCGGGCCTCGCCGGTTCGCTCGACGGCAACGAGCGCGCCGATTTTCTTCTTGGCCAGTCGCTCGGCGGCGACAACGATGGGGTTAATCACATCTTCGGAGCTTCCAAGCCAACGACTAAGCCACGCGCCCTCCCCTAGCTGCAACAACAATCGCCGCAGTTCGTTCTGGAAGGCAACCAGCGAGACCAGGAAGACCGCGAGCAGGAAGTACGGATATAATGCATTGATACGCTCGAAGCCGAGCCATTCGGTTGTAAACCAGACAACGGCGGCACTGACGCCGAGTAGAATCAGGACGGCGCGTACCAGGCGGGCCCCGCGCGTTCCCTCCAGGGTGCGGAGGACGGCGTAGACGATTCCGCCG